>JAJXVP010000287.1 GCA_021782055.1 bacterium
ACTTGGAGAATCGGATAACCATCCTGCAGCTGCCTGGAATTCTTCCTTAAAAGCCTGGGGAATTCAGTTTCACCCTGAAGTCACACATTGCGAGTTTGGCAATACGATTCTTGCGAACTTTGCCTTCGGTATTTGTGGGGCGCAGAAAGAGTGGAATATGGACCTTTATTTGGCCCAGGAAGGTGAAAAACTACGCCAACGTGTGGGAAAAACTCCTGTTCTTTTGTTGATTTCAGGTGGTGTGGATTCTACGGTAGCAGGAGCGATGCTCTTAAAGACCTTGGATCCTGAGCAAGTCCATCTTTTATACGTGGATACCGGCTTAATGCGCTTGCACGAGTCCGAGGAAGTGGTGGCCGGGCTTGAAAAGTTGGGGGCTCAACACCTCAATGTCGTTCATGCTGAGTCACAATTTTTTGAAGCATTAAAAGGTCTCCAGGACCCTGAAGCCAAACGTAAAGCGATCGGCGATATGTTTATTCAGGTGCAGGAAGCCGAAGTTGCGCGACTCAATCTTGGAAATTACTACTTAGCGCAAGGAACACTATACACCGACTTAATCGAATCGGGAAAAGGTGTAGGGAAAAAGGCCCATGTGATTAAAAGTCACCACAATGTCGGGTCTCCCTTAGTCGAAGCCAAGCGCCAAGCTGGTCTGATCATTGAACCTCTTGAGATGTTGTACAAAGATGAAGTCCGTATTTTGGGAGAAAAATTAGGTTTACCTGAAAGTATCGTATGGCGTCATCCCTTTCCGGGGCCGGGTTTAGGTATCCGTGTTTTAGGAGAAGTTACGCGCGAAAAGTGCGATATTTTACGGGAAGCCGATTGGATATACCTGCAGGAACTCAAGCGGCGTGGCTTATATCGAGAAATTTGGCAAGCGTTCAGCGTTTTGCTTCCGGTTCACTCTGTCGGGGTCACGGGCGATACTCGGGACTACGGCTATGTCTTAGCCCTCCGCGCTGTGGTTTCCAAAGATGGAATGTCGGCAGACGTATATCCGTTTCCCATGAAGGATTTATTGGAAATTTCCAGCCTTATTACGAACCAAGTCAAAGCTGTGGGGCGTGTGGTCTATGACGTTTCCTCTAAACCTCCCGCAACCATTGAGTGGGAGTAATAGCAGTTCAGACCTCGTTCCGTTTCGCCGATAGTTTCAGGGGGGACTGATGTGATCCTTGAGACGGACTGGTCTGCTTTCGTAGAAAGCAGACTCAAGCAATGGTTAACGGCTGGGTCTGAACGCCAAGACTTACGGGAAGATCTTCTCATCTTAGCGGATTGGTTTTGTGTACCAACGTTAGCGCGAGCTTTGGATCATGCTCTTGTCACTCTAGACAATCTCTCGCAATGGATAGAGGCTTTCTTTCCCCAAAAGGCTGTATTTATTGATCCTGAGGGGTTTGTAGTTAAGCAAACCCCTCGAAATGAATCCGCAAGACTCATTCAAACCCAAGCTACCGTTTCATTGTATTTGCCCTTTTTCTTACCTGGAATCTCTGAAGCGGCGTTTTGGCATTGGGAAGAATTGGAAGAAAATCCTCAAGAAGTCCTAAATCAATGGAAGCTTTGGCAAGAAGAGGGAAAGATCCAAGCAGCGGGGGCCGTTGAACAAGTGTTTCAATCTGGTTTTCGTTCTAGTTACTACGCCGTGATCTCACCGGAGGTGTTATCTTGGCAAGGTCCTGTTCAACGCCTCGCGGTCGTATTTCCCGAAAAACCTTCCTTTTTAAAAAGAGCTCAGCAATGGCTTTCTGTGCAAAAGCTAGCTTCCCAACCTCAGCTTGCTGAAGTAACCTTCGAGGAACCTTATTCAAACAACACTGAACCGGTTTCATTTGAAGCTCCAGACGAAGAATTACCAATGATACCTTTTACCCTTGGTGATTTGAAAAATCCTCAATTTGTTTGGCCTTATGAAGGGGATTTGACGATTCGTTTGCAAAAAACTGTTCGGGACGGAAAAATACCAAACCTAACGGAGACACAGCAGGCTTCAGATCCTGAAAATCCGGAGGCGATTTTAACTACTGTAGACAACTCAGCGTCTTTAGACAAGGAAATGTCCCTCTTGAAAAAGAAAAGACGTTGGCCTTGGGTCCTTGTGGGGCTGGTAGTTCTGGGGCTTGGTTTCTTGACATTATTGTCTTCTTTAGGTATTCTTAAGTGATTATTTTGGAGGGATATCATGGCAAAGAAGGCCATCTCTAAGAACGCCCGCCGTGAAGGCGCCCAGGAACTCCTCAGCAAGTGGGGTGGGAAAATCCGCATGAAGTCTGTATTCGAAAATGGTAAAATGAAGCACATGGCCGTGTGTGAAAAAACCGGAAATACAGCTCGTAGACCTTCAGAACTGATGTAATATCAGCTTTTGCGTACCTTTCTTAGAAGATTTTTATGAGCGTTAAGTAAAAAACCGTCTTTCAAAGACGGTTTTTTATTACCCTAAACTCAAATAAATTAGAAATCCTTATCCATTAAAGTTTTTCGGGAATCTGCCTTGGCCTTTTCAATGGCGGCATCACAGAGGGCTCGTACTTTATCAGATAAGACGTCAATCACAGTTGCGGAACACTTTAAATCCGCGACTTCTTTAATATATGCCTTAACTTTCGAGGCAATAACGAGGGTTTCTTTCTCGGCCATGAATACTCCTTTCCTTACAGTTTACGCTTTGCTCAAGGGTTATTCAACCCAAACTGGTTTAAGAATCTAAGTCATTTTTTCGATGGGCTTGGTACTCTTTGACCAATTGATCGGTTTCTCGCGCTCCTAGTGGACTATAGTGGTCAAACTCCAGCTCGAAAGCTCCTGTTCCACTCGTCAACGCTTTGAGTGTTAAAGCATACTGTAGCAGCTCTGCATGAGGAATCTGAGCTTTGATCAGCACAATATCTTTACCAAAGGACTCTTGGCCCAAGACACGGCCGCGTTTTCCAGAAATGTCGGCTAAGATATCTCCCAGATATTTTTCTTCGACAAAAATGGATACCATCATGATGGGTTCTAGAAGTATAGGGTGTGCTTGGGCTAAGGCTTCGCGAAAAGCTCCACGCGCCGCCAGTTTAAAAGCCAGTTCTGAGGAGTCTACAGGGTGTTCTTTCCCGTCCGATAAGTTGGCTTTGAGATCGACTAAGGGAAATCCTGCCAAAAAACCTTCTGTCATGGCTTCTTGAACACCCTTTTCGACGGCAGGTAAATACCCTTTGGAGACGTTTTGACCTTTGAGGGAATTACTAAAGGAAAAACCCTCTCCACGGGGCAGGGGATGAAAATCCATAAGAACTTTAGCATATTGTCCATGACCACCCGTTTGTTTCTTATGGGTATATTCCGCCTCGGCACTTTTCGTGATCGTTTCGCGGTAAGAGATTTTGGGTAACCGAGTCAAAAAATCAATTTTTGCGTCACGAATTTTGTCAAGTAATATAGCAAGACTTAAGTCGCCCATAGATGAAAGGATAGTTTCTTTCGTGTCATGGTTGTATGTGACTTGAAATGTGAGGTTTTGCTCCGCTTCTTTGAGCAAGATTTGGTTGAGTTTGTCTTCATCTCGCTGGGCTTTGGCAGCAATCGTGATGGCATGTACTGGTCGAGGAAGCTCCAAAGGCTGATAGTGAATGACATCTTCGACCGCACAAAGGCTGTCGTTGGTTTTTAACTCATCAATTTTGGCCAGAATTCCTATATCTCCGGCTGATAATTCTGAGACCTCTTGAAGTTTTTTACCTTGCGCCGTAAAGATCTTCCCCGCTTTGAAAGCTTTCCCGAGTCTGGGAACAAAAAAATCCGTGCCGTGACTTAGAGACCCCGTGACAACTTTGACAAAGGATAAGCGCCCGGCAAATTGGTCTAAAA
>JAJXVP010000288.1 GCA_021782055.1 bacterium
CATTTTTTACAAGAGATTGAACATTCGTCCAACCCGAGTAGTAAACCATACGATGGTAACAGCAACAGCTCCACCATAAATGAAAAACCACAAGGTAATTCGGTTGCCTTCACGTGAATTGGTCAACCCAAAAATTAAGGCTACCACAAAAACAATGACAAACCCCACATACGCCAATGTAATGAACAAGGCATTAGGTTCCGCTAAACCAAACAGAGCAAAGACAAAGGCTAGTACGAAGAATGCTACCAGCGTGAACAACACGATAACGCTATTGTTATTGTCCAAAGTTCATCTCCTTATTTTGAGAATTTTTCCTCACCAATTTTCCCCACACCATCTGACTATATTTTACTGGAATTCTTAGTTCATGCAAGCTTTTAGAGAGTTTTTGTATCATTTGTTCATCAGATGGTCACGAAACAGAGCTTCACCTTTTTTTAAAAGTTCAAGGGGGGTTTGATAAGTCTCTTCTAGGTTTTCACGAGTAAAAAGCTCTTTGGTGAGTCCTATTCTTGGAGGAACGTGCGAAGACATGAAAATTACATGCTCTGAATACTTTTGGGACAGCTCAAGTTCATGAACACTGTAAAGAAAAGTTTTCTGAGATTCATGAGCAAAGTGTTGTAAATACTCTAAAGCCGTTTCTTTCTGTCGATTTTCCAAGGCAAATACCGGTTCATCCATCACGACTAGTGGGGTTCCAAAGAGCAAAGAAAACACCATGATAGCTCTTTGCATCTGTCCCTTGCTTAAAACATGGATTTTACGACCTAAACAGTCTTCAAGCTCAAAAATTTGGACCAATTCACGAATCCAGTTTGGTCCTCGACTTTGATCTTGACTGGCTGACCAGACGGTTTCTAAAAGTGTAGCCAGAGGGTCTTCGCTTTCAAACTCCATATTTTGATAAACAACTGAGGCTGTTCTTTGAATTTCCTCTGGAGTCAATTCACGTGTGGAGCGGTCTCCCCATTGCACTTGACCCGACTGGGGGAAAAGCCTTGCAGCTGCTAAAAGTAGAAAGGTGGATTTACCGACGCCATTTCTTCCTAAGAGGGAAATGGTACCCGTTGGTACATTTAAAGACCAGTTTTTGGCAACGAGTGGCCCATCCTCAAAGGCAAAATTGACATTTTGAAAAGCAATTTTCATACCACTCCCAGACCTTTCCTTTAAACTTTAGCCTTCGGAAGATGTTGTAAATAATCCATTTGTTGATACATGACTTTTGCTAGACCAAACCCGCCAACTTGAGACATGTTCTTGGCATATTGATCGTAAAGCATATCTTCAAAAATGCTCTGTCCTTGAGATCTTTTGAGAAGATCGTCTGAGTGATCAATGGTTTTTCTCATGGCATCCAGCATTTGTTTGATGAAAATCGACTGAAAGTCTTCACAGGCTTTGTAAAGTTTAGAGTCTTTATTCACGGTGACTTTTGAAAAGCCTGGCCCGTCAACCGGCGGAACCTGAAACTTTGTCGTATCTAGTGGTAGTCTTGCACCTTCAACTGGTATCATAATTACCCTATCGACATTTTCAAGAAGAGCCTTAACCTCGATCCTTAACCGTTTGTAATGACTAATCGACCATACAAAGCGCCGGCTTGGTCAATGGCTTTCAAAACGGCAATCAGTTGGTCAGTAGTCAACCCCAATTGTTGTAAGGTTGAAACCAAATCTTGTACTGTTGCGACATTGGGCAACGAAAATTGTTCAGATGTGTTGGTTCCACCCCAGTCTGAGTTTTGATTTTGTTTTCCAATACTAACTTTTGCCCCTTTGATCGAAACGGCGACACTGGCAATTCGAACATTTTGTCCAGAAACGACGATTCCAGTCGATGGATTGATAACGACTTCGTTCGACAATCCAGGAGTCACCATAATGCTATTGATTTGAGATAAAAGCTGTACCGCGGAAGTTTTGGCTGGGACTGACAATTTAATATGTCCAGGATCCGGCACCTCAATGACTACAGAGGGAAAAGCTTTTCTGATTCCGGCAGCTACAGCTTCAGCCGTTGAAAAGTCTTGATCATTCACCAAAAGGGTAATGTTTCCATCCGCGATAAAATTTGCCGTAACCGCTTTTTCAGCGATAGCTCCCCCTGGAAGAGTTAATACGGTTGAACCTGAAGAAGGGTTACCCGTGACAACACTGGGAAGGGTGCCTTGGGCAACGGCATAAACTTGACCATTCGAGGCTAAAAGCGGTGTTTGAAGCAAGACTCCGCCTTGTAGATTTTTTGCATCTCCGAGACTGGCGACATGAATATTTAATGTGTCTCCTGGATTCACATACGGTCCCAGAAGACAGGTCACCGCAACTACGGCAGTGTTTCTACTTTTTACTTCACTGCTTGGAATTGCCATGCCTAAGTTATTGACCAAGCTGGCTAGGGCGTATTTCAGCATAGGATTACTAGAACTATCTCCTTGACCATTAAGGCCCGTCACCAAGCCTAAGCCTGTTAATTGATTATCACGTAAACCTTCTACATGCACTAAATCTTTGATCGGTACTTGAAAGGGTGTTGTGTTATCAGAAGGGTTTGTGGTAGGAGAAGGATTCGTGGCTTGCTGTGCGAAAACTGGCAATAAAAATCCTCCCATGAATACGGTTACCATCAGCTGCCGTAGAAACCAGGAGGTTGCACTTTGTCTAGTATTTTCCATGGTAATTTCTCCTTTTCATACGCGTTTAAGGCCAAGTCACTCGAACGAGATTCTTTCCGTCTACTATGCCATGAAATTCCTGACCTGTTGTACTCAGTACTCTGACCGGACTACCTTCTGTTCCACTTTCCAAGGCGGTTCCTGGTAAATCCACTTCAATGGCACCATGAGTGATTTTTAATAGGACAACATCGCCCTGATTCACAGGTTTGATTTCTTTGATATTTTGACCTGGAATTAAAATCTCTCCCGGTGAAAGATCATGTAAAGCTTGAAATTTTATTCCAGTTGCAAAGCGCCATTTTTCTGGTGTCACATAGTCCCAAGGCAGGTGGTCGACAGAATGCCATTGCCAGGACCAATCCCAGGCATGAATTTCTGAACCTTGTGGTCGAGCATCTAGCATCACCGCAATGGGAATTTGTGATTGCACACTGAGATGAACCTGGGTCCTCGTATTTACTTGATCAGAATTGAACTCACTTGCGGTCTCATCGTCATAACTTAGCTCCAAAGGTCCAGTTAAGCATCCTTTTCGCCAAAAGGCGTGGGTCAAGTGAAACTGTGGTCGTGCAGGTAAAGTTCCCACCGAAAATTGATACGAAATGATCTCAAGTTCTCTTTCTTGAGGTGCTTCGCCATAAGCTGGTTTTTGCATTCTCAAAAACTGGAGTAAACTTTCAAAAAATGGTTTTTGTTCTAGGGGAATGTTAGAAGGTAAAAATATGAAACCCGAGCCAATTAAAATCGCATTTGCGGGAGGTGTCCAATCTTGTAAGAATTTTTCTAAAGGAATCCAGGATGGAAACTGATAAGGAGGAAGAAGTGACCACTTTGCAAAAAGGCGTTCTTCAGGAAGTACAGAGGCTTTTTCTTGAAGTTGAAATAAGGCTGAAGGTTGAGGCCAGGTTTGTAAATCAGGGTGTTCCTTCAAACGCCACGTTAAAGCGTTTAAGGGAACACCAAGCCCTAGAATACATGCAACCATACAACTTAAACGGAAAATTTTTTGAAAAGAAAGTGTAGGGTAGGGCCAGTTCCCCAACGTCATAAAAGACTTCCTAAGTTAACGCTTAAGGTTAGCTGCAATTCCTAACATCGTATCGCTTGTCTGAATCGCTTTAGAATTAAATTCATAGGCTCTTTGGGC
>JAJXVP010000289.1 GCA_021782055.1 bacterium
AAGTAGCTTCCTTTCCGAGGAAAGGATTCCGGCTTTTATCCACCCGTCTTCGATCTCGACCTTCGGCAGGAATTTCCAGTATTGCTCGACGATTTCCTTCTCTCGCCGGTTCTTGACTCCTTGGAGCAGTTCAGCAAAGACGGGTTCACAAGCAAGAATCTTTTGATGTTCGACCTCTGCCCTAATCCATGCGAAGTAGTCTTCGTTTCCTTTGAAGAACTCAATCCAAATGCTCGTGTCAACTATCGTCATCGTCTATTGGCTTCTCGAATCGACTCAGCGCTCGTTTCAAACTCGAGTGGTTGGGCACGAACTTGAGAATTCAGATCTGTCAGATGCTTCAAGTTGAGCCATTCGTTTAGGGCGATGATCATGGAATCCGTGATGTTCTTGCCTTTGCTGTAATACTTGACTTCATCGACAAGACTGTCTGGGATGATTGCGGTGACTTTCATGGGAACAATATACGATCAATCATCGTATATGTCAATTTTGACTTCGAACACCTCTGCCACAAATCCCTCGACCTGAATATTCTTCCCCCAAAAAAATTTCTAAAAATAAATTGAAGCGAAACCCGTTTTGCCCCTGTTTAGCCTGGTGAAGACCAAAAAAGGAGGTTCTTTATGGGTCTATTTCGCATCCTCATCCTCTATTTTTTCCTCGTGGTGATGAACATTTGCCAGCCCGCCACAGCCAAGACTTCTCCTTGGTATCTAAGATTGGCCCCCCATCCCCTATTCTCCTCTCACCCACCCCAACCTTCTGCCTCTGAGCACCTCAAGCCTTCACAGGCACAACGGCCAATCTGGCTCTGTCTCGTAGTCTTTTTGTCTTCAAACTGCCTTTGTGCAGGGGGCCAGCCCCCCTGATTTTTTTTTGCTTTTGTGCTGTTTTTTGGGAATTTTCTCGTGCATTTTACGAGAATTTGATGCGATAATTCGGAAAATTATCGCGATAATTTCGCGATTTCATGACGTAAATTCGAAAAATTATCGCGACAAATTTTCAAATTTACAGCACTTTTTCACCTTTTTTCACACACATTCTCACCCCCTCCACCCTGGTTGCCTGAGGGACAGGTCAGCTCCCCATCTCCCCCGCCCTTACATTTCTTAGATTTTTACTAAACTTTGTTGACGTCTGAACACCAGCGGGATATTTTTAATCTGGAGGTGTGACGGTGCGTTATAAGGTATTGACCGTCCTATTGTTGTTTATGTCAGCTTGTACCAGATCTTCCGCTTCAGCCCCGGCTCCAGCGGCTTTTCCTGACCCCCCGGCTTCGACCGCTTCTGCGGCCCCCCAAGAAACGGCAGTTTTTGCCGGAGGTTGTTTTTGGGGTGTTGAGGCCGTGTTTGAATCCCTCAAAGGCGTTTCCTCGGCTGTTTCAGGCTACGCCGGAGGAACAACCCCCAACCCAACCTACGATGAGGTTTCGTCCGGTACCACCGGGTACGCCGAGTCGGTCAAGGTTACCTTTGACCCTCGGGTAATTTCGTACGGAACTCTCCTCAAAATCTTTTTTTCTGTCGTGCATGACCCGACTCAGCTCAACCGGCAAGGTCCAGATGTCGGCACCAATTACCGTTCGGCCCTTTTCACCGAATCAGATAGCCAAGCCCAACAGGCCAAAGCCTACATTGCCCTTTTGACTCAAAAGAAGGTTTTTCCCCGTCCGATTGTCACCCAAGTCGTCCCCTTAGAGAAGTTTTATTCTGCCGAAGAATACCATCAGCACTATTTGGAAGAGCACCCCGACTCCCCCTACATTGTGCAATGCGACCTGCCCAAATTAGACCGTTTAGTACGCCTGTACCCCGAGCTGGTTAAGCCGGGCTCCCCGGCTACAGCCGACACACCTACCAAGGTTTGGCATGGCCTGATTGTGCTTCAACCCGGCCAAAAGCCCGCCGTTCCCGTTCATCATACCGATGCCGAGTGGCAAAAACTGTTAGGGAACCAAGCTTGGGGAATTTTGCGCCATGCTGACACCGAGGCTCCGTTTACCGGCGCCACCTGGAACGAAACACGAGCAGGCACCTACTACAGTGCGGCTACGGGCGAACCTCTGTTTCGAAGCGAAGACAAGTTTGACTCCGGTTGCGGCTGGCCCAGTTTCTCTAAACCCCTATCGAGCCAAGGCATCATCCTGAGGCAAGACAACAGCCACGGCATGAGCCGGATCGAAGTCCTCGACTCGTCGTCTGGCAGTCACTTAGGGCATGTGTTTAACGATGGCCCAGATGCTTCCAAAGCGTTCCCCGAAGGAACCGGCCTTCGGTACTGCATCAACTCGGCTTCGATGATCTTTGTGCCCGACGGGGCTCCTTTGCCCCCCCTCGTGGCCGCTTGGAAGGCAGCCCACCCTGCCCGACCTTGACCCCCAGCATCCTTGTCTTGACCCCCAGCGTCATTCTATTGTTTAGTTCTGCGGGGGAGTAAGGGCATGATTTTGACAGGGCTAGAGATCCAGAAACGGCTTGGAAATGACATCATCATCGAGCCGTTTCAACCGGCACAATTGAACCCGAACAGTTACAACCTGCGCTTATCGGACGAATTGCTGGTGTACACCAACGACGTGCTGGACATGGCCAAGCCCAACCCGCACCAACTAGTCAAAATTCCCCCCGAGGGTCTGCGCCTCGAACCCGGTAAGCTCTACCTTGGACGTACCCTCGAATACACCGCTACCAAAGGGCTGGTGCCCATGCTCGAAGGCCGCTCTTCGGTGGGCCGTTTAGGCTTGTTTATTCACATTACCGCCGGTTTCGGCGACGTGGGCTTTCAGGGCTTTTGGACTCTCGAGATTCTGTGTGTTCAACCCGTCATCGTGTACCCCGGGGTCGAGATCTGCCAAATCTACTACCACACCGTTGAAGGGGACTACGTGGCCTATTCCAGCGGCAAATACCAAAACAACCACGGCATTCAGCCCAGTTTGCTGTACAAAGATTTTGAAAGGAAACTTCCATGAGCCTTACCCCGGCTTCGCAAGAACGGACAGTAGTCGCCCACGGCTTTACCCCCCCAGAACTCCAGGACCTTAAACAGCTCTTGAGTGCGGACGAACACCAGCCCTTGGTCTTTGCCCCCACCCAAGAACGACACTTAACGTTGACCTTGCAAGAGCTGGTCCTTTCGGTACACCGGGAGGCTGCCTCCCCGAACCAAGCTATCCCCCAAGATGCCCCGGCACGAATCCCCGACCGGGAAAATCAACGTGTCTTGTACCTGCATGGGTTTGATAAAAAGGAATTATTCGGTCTGGTCGACTTGATCAAAAAGCATACGCCGAACCCCAAGGGGATCGCCTTTGCCACCAGCACGTCCAACAACCTCTCGATGCACTTAGCTCGTCTCGTTTGGGAAGTTTGGCGGGACCACGATTATATGGAAGCCCGGCGGCAAGCCCAGCGCGAAGGCCGTCCTATACCGCCCCCGCCCGAAGATTAGCTTTTAGGCGGGCCGCCGGGAGCAGGAGCACTGTTTTGCCCCGCCGCCATCTTTAAAAACCCAAAGATCGTCCCACATACCCCACCCACCACGTGGGCCACGCTCGACACATCGTGACTTCCGGGGGCCGCACCTCGGGTAATTTCGGCCAGCATAAACAAAATAAACACCAACAAGAACGAAACAGGAATCTCGCCTTGTTTGGTCCTTGCAAAGCTCACCAACATAATCATCATAAAGACGATGGCCGAAGAGCCCACCAAGGGAGGCTGACGCAACAGAACATTAAAGATTCCGGCAACCAACGTCGTGGCGGCCATCATAAACAGCATGGCTTTCGGGGCGTATTTT
>JAJXVP010000290.1 GCA_021782055.1 bacterium
TTCTTTAACAACTAAGCGGGCCTTCATCTTTTCCAGAGAGTTTTCCATGGTTTCTCGGATGATGCCCTTTTCTTCTTCTTCGGGAGACGAAATCACGCGACGAATCAACAAGTTTTGCACATGTTGCCGTTGTTCCAATTTATTGCGGTCACTACGTAAGTTGTACTGCGACCAAAAGAAAAACTCTTCCACAAGGCGAACAGCAAAAACAATATTTAAAAAGATGTACCAATAAAGGGGAAGCATGACCGACGTGGCGTCTGCGGCAGACTCGGCATCTTTATGCGCCACTGTAAGGATCATCAACAAAACCATTATGGCCGCTTGAAGATAAAAAGTGTAACCTCGTCGACGGATCACTCCTTCTTGAAGGGCAAACAGACGTCGAGCCGCCGTAAAGCAAACAAAAACCATCAGGGCTGTAAAAACAATGGTCAACATTTTCATATGTGTGGAATACCCCACAAAATTGTTGACTTGTTGATCCGAATTTAAAAGCATGTTAAAGGGAAACTTCGAGTGGTCTTGGTTGAAACTTCCATATAAAACCAGGATCAAGACAGAAAGCACCCCTAAAACGATGTACCAGCGACCCTCGCGTCCGAGCGAATTTCTAAAATCTTCTCCCAAAAAACTTTCTTCAATGCGCTTTACGTGTATGGCATATTCCAGGGTAAGAAACGCCGCAAAATACATGATGCTGGATAAGACGAAAAGCTGGGGCCAATCAAACGTGAGGTTGCCTCGCAAGGTCCAAGCCATGGTTTGAAGGACACCGGTAAGAGCTAGTATGACCAGTGAAAGGAAAAGGAACAATGTCCTCTTTTGAGCTCCATGGCGATACATACGTTCAAACCAGAAAATACCGCCTACCGCAACAACTGGAACAAACGTGAAGAGATGAAAATACGTGAAAAGTTCCATCTTCTACTCCTTGATTGAAAGTGATTTTGACGACAACGCTTCAAAGCGAACTTCCCATTCCTCCAAATGTGATTTCCAATTCGACTCTATTAGTAGGTCTTGGGATAATTTTTGGACCAAGACAGTTTCTTCTTCAGCTTTATCCTTGACAACGGCACTCACCGCACGGATAATTTCTACGCCTAGGATGACGCCTTGCAAAGAACCAGCAACAGTTATGAGGGAGTTTTTCTCCTGTTCAGTTTCAGCATCAGCATTTTTTACCACTCGGATGACATCATTAATTGTCCGTTGAAGGTCCCCAATAACCTCTTCAATATTTTTTAAGGAATGTTCAGTTTCTTTGGCTAGCGAACGAATTTCTTTCGCAACCACGTCAAAGCCACGGCCTAAAGTTCCCGTCCTGGCAGAAACGATCGAAGCGTTTATGGACAAGACGTGAATTTTTTCAGAAACATCACTCATCATTTCCAAAATCGTGACTATTTTCTTAGATTGTTCAAAGAGTACTTCCGACTGACGCATGGATTCATTCAAAGCGTCCGTGACAACTTTGACGCCATTTTGGACCTGTTCCGAAAGACTAAAAGCCTGTTGTGCCGTTCCTGCTAAATTGTCAGATATCTCATAAGCACGGACAACGTTTTCACGAATGAACTCGGCGTTTTGTTTTAAATCCTCATACCCAGGTATAGTAGGCTGTGCCAAGAGCCCCCGTAGCGTTGAAAAAAACTCTTTGATGGTAGTTGACCATTCCTCCCCCAAAGACTGGGTATCTGGATCTGACGTGTTGGGAGATGGCACAACTTCAGGCAAACCGCCTTCTGGCAGGTCGTCCGAAGTCTTTTGTCCTTGTACGAATTCGGAGGAATCTGCAGAGTTGCTTGCAAGGTCAGTCGCCACTTCTACAGGTTCAAATTCCTCGACAGATTCAGCTTCCTCAACATAAGCCAATGAGGTATTGTCCTGAGTTTGCTTGGTTTTCCAAAACAGCCGCACAAATACGCCAAAACCTAGTGCTCCCACAGCCATGCCACCAAGCCAAGTCAAAAGGCCCGGTGGCAACAAGCGAGCAACTTCACCCCAGAGAGTTGTGAGAACAACCCAGAATACGGCTGCCCCAAGTAGGGTAAGCCATTTTCTCATTCTATTTTCACAGCTCCTGGGACAAGAAAGGTTAACGTCGGCAAACTCGTAACCTGCCACGTAATTGCCTTATTATGGGCAATCTTGATCCTATACTTTTGATCCGCAGGCAACATGGCCAACTTCATAATCCATTTGGCGACAGCTTTGATTCCCGAAGAATTCAAGAAATTGAGACCCTTAAAGTCAGCGACAATTTCTGGAATTTTCTTCGAGACCATTCCGCTGTGTACCTTTTCAAACACAGGATCCAGGATGATACTGGGATCTTCCATATCAATGTCCCCGATAAAGCGGATGATCATATCCGGACCGTTATCTTGAACTTCAATCTTGATTTTGTCCTGGGCAATGGGGTCGATACCTAATTTATTCATAATACTCCCTCGTTAATTCTCTTCCTGTTTCAAGGCTAAACGCTTAGCGAACCTCAATCGTAATTGTGACACGATTTTCTGGTGAAACCTCTAATTTTAAGTTAGCCCCTGTTTCATAGCGAATTCGAGCTAAACCTAACTGACTCTTCCCATCCGAGCGAGTCGCAGCCTCGCGCATTTGCATGATATAGGCTTCCAACGGATCTCCCGCCATGATCTTCTTGAAGAGACCGGAAACCTCTTTTGCGCCTTGTTCTGTCGCCTGATTGGTCACGCTTGCCGTTATCAATCCAGTCTCAGGAAAGGCTTGAACGATACAATGCGTATCTTCGCTGGCCCCATATTTGACGGCATTCTCCAAAAGCTCTGAGGCCGCCATAGCGATAGCATCCGCCTTTGCCTGATCTGAGATGGCAATTGCAATAAAGTTTTGGATAAAAATTCTAGCTGGGGAAATGTACTTCCACCTTGGTCCAAACCGAATCTCTATGTATCCATCGGGCTTAGCCATAGAAAACCACCTTTATGACAAAAAGTCTTATAGAAAGAATCGTAACCTGTACGGGCAAAGAAAGCAAGAAAAATGGAGAAAACCTCTGTCTAGAGCCTTACCACCGAAATAAATTTGCCCCCGCCGTAAGGCCAGCCCCAAAGCCCACCGTCAATATCCAGCTTCCGCGTTGAAGCAAACCTTTTTGATCCATCTCGGCTAGGGCAAGCGGTATGGAAGCCCCAGAGGTATTCGCATATTCTTGAATGTTCATATAAAATTTTTCTGAAGGCACACCCAATCTTTTGGCTGAGGCTTCAATAATTCTCAGATTTGCCTGATGGGGAACGATCCACTGAATCTCTTCGATTGTAAGCCGATTCTTTTCTAAAATCTCTAAGATTAAATCCTTGAGGACTTGAACAGCAAAATTGTAGACTCGTCGACCTTCCATGTGAACAAAAGGTGAGGTTGCGGTACAGCTTGTTAAAGCGGTTGCTCCAGAGCCATCTGAGCTTAAAAGAGACGGCGGAAAACTCCCCTCGGGCAAGCTCGCATCAGATCCCACTAGTACTGCTCCGGCTCCATCACCAAATAAAACACAAGTCGAGCGATCTGACCAATCCACTATGCGAGAAAACACTTCGGCACCAACGACAAGGACAAGCTGGGAGGTGCCAGAAAGAAGAAAGGATCGCGCCGTTTCCATGGCATAAACAAAGCCAGAACACGCCGCCACGACGTCCATAGCCCCCGCGTGTCCACAACCAAGTTTATCTTGCACAAGGGAGGCACAAGAGGGAAACCCAGGGTAATCCGGAGATCCCGTCGCGACTAGGATCAAATCCACTTCATCGGGGCTCT
>JAJXVP010000291.1 GCA_021782055.1 bacterium
AACCCCAGTTGTAGTTAGCACCACTTGTTTCGCTGGGGGCCATTTCTCTTGTTCCAATCTGGGTTTGGTTATAGTAGAAGTTTTCTAGGGGGCTGAGGATTTGAATATGGGTTACGCCCAGCTTTTTGATATGCGGTAGCATGTCAATGAGTGCCTCATAGGTACCAAAGGGGTGGTTGGCGGGTAGGTTAAGAGCCGGGTCGACCGTAAAATCGCGGATGTCGGTTTCGTAGACAATGGCATCACGATTGGAAGTATAGGTGTATGGTGCAGGGGTAGTGCCATCGGGGGCAACCATTTTGCTACCGTCGAAGTAGGGCGTTGTCCCTACATTGGCTAAAGCGGCATTTAAGTTGACAACAGCGCCCTTGCCTTGACTATCTCCAGCAATCGTGTTGCTACCTTGATGGACCCATTGCGCCATTGAGGGGGTGTAGGGGTCAACGGTGTAAACACTGCTTGTACCGGTAAAAACTTGATAATCGTACAGCGGAATACTGCCCGTTGCCGACGAAGTCGGTAAGCTACTGACAGCAACGGGGCCATACGTCCAGATATTGGTCGTTGTGTTCTGATTCATCGGAATCGATTTTACAGGAGCCGACAGTGCATCATTCCAGTTGCTGTAAAAACAGAGGTTAACGTTTGTAGCATAGGGATTCCAAAAATTGAAAGTTACTTGGGTTCCTGTCGAATCATACACTTGCCCTAGCGTGACGTTGGGAACGACATCGTTAGGAGCGGTTGTCGTAGTTGTACTAGAACTTGAGCTAGAACCTGACGCTGAGGAACAACTACCCATAAGCCACGGTAAGCTTGCGCAGAGGGCTAAAATGAGTCCTTTTTGTATCACACGGTTTACATGGAATTTCAACACGGTGATTTCTCCTTTGTAACAAAGATGAAGATCAGAAAAAATTCTGATACACTCTCTTTAATGCCTTACACCCTTGAGAGGGCTCTGTCAAGAAAAAATGCAAACGTTTCGAATTTGAGTCCGCAAAAACTACTTCAATGAAATTCGGTTACAAAAACCAGTTGACAGACCTCAAGTGTGGTGTTTAACTTAAGGTAATTGCACACGTTGGCAATTGGCCTAGCTTGTTCTGGTGTCCTGTAACCCTGCTCAACGCAGGGTTGTGGCCTGAGAATGGCAGGCGAGATAATTTCACAAAGGAGGGTTTCGATGAAGAAAACCTTCAGAGGGACCGTAAAAGGTGGTCTCGTAGCGGGTGCCTTGGCGTTGATGGCTTTCGGGTCACAGCCCTTGTTCGCCGGTACGTTCGAGTTCCACGGCTATGCTCGTTCAGGCGAAATGTTTGCGCCTGGGCTCTATACAACCGGTGGTCAGGTTGATGAAAACTGGGTTGGGCGCCTTGGTAACGAAGGTAACCAAGCATATTTGGAATCAGAGCTGGTAGATGCTGAGACAGCGTCGGACGGATCATGGGCCAAATACCACGTTATGTTGGTAATGAACACAAATGGTTTCAATAGTGCTAACCAGTTCAATAACTATCCCGGTTCGTACGGAAATGGTGGTGCTGGTGATATTTTGATGCGCCAAGCCTACGTTGAGATGGGTGGGTTCTCCTGGGATCCCAAGGCTGTCTACTGGATTGGTGAGAAGTACATCGGTCGCGACGACATACATATTTTGGACTTCTTCTGGCGCGACTTTTCTGGCGAAGGTATTGGTGTGACCAACGCTTTCAACGGTATGGTAGACTTGTCGGTGGAATCTACTGGTGGGGCGAAGGCTACTAACGGCGAAAACTACCTTCCCTTCAACACTGACCTCCGTGTTCGTCCGTTTCTGACTTCAGGAATTGACGCTCTGAGCAGTATGGAATTAGAAGCCGCGATTTCCTACCAGTACGGTGCTTCGTCTGGCAACTCCAACCAAACCGACTACGGTTATCAGTTCGCCGCTGTGTACCCCTTCCCCAAGTTCTTTGGCATTGCTGATGGCTTCTCGAAGGCTGCTGTTCAGTTAGGTTTTGCTAACGACGGTACCAACTGGAACCTGGGACACGCTTATACCGGCGCTGCCGCTAATAAGAACGCTATGGCTCTGCGTTTCATTGTGTTCGGCGAAGCTAACAACATTCTCCCGAATGTAGACTTTATGCCCGCCATCGTGTACACCACTGCCAATTCTGGGGTTTCTGGTGAAGATCAGGCTGGCAAACTTGGTATCACCCTACGCCCTGTGTACAAGTTCAACACAAACCTGTCCCTCCAGCTGGAAGGCGGCTACAGCCACACCTTTGGTACCAACTCTGTTACGGGTTACCTATCAGGTGGTAATTCGTCGACCGCCGACTTCTACAAGGTCACGTTGGCCCCCACCCTGTCATTGAACTCCGGGTTCTGGGGTCGCCCTCAGCTCCGCATGTTCTACACCTTTGTTGGTGGTGATATTTATCTGAATGGTAGCACAACCAATAGCTTCCACGCTGACGCCAACAACAGTTCTTCGACAGAAAGCCGCTTCGGCTTCCAGTTCGAAACTTGGTTCTAAGCTAAGTTAAGGTCTGCTTCGGCAAGCCTTCCGGGTTCCTTTCGGGGAGACCCGGTAGACCGATTCCAGCGAATCGTTCTGCCGGGGCTCCTCGGTGTTTTTCGAGCGAGTCAAATACTAACCGGTCCGTCTAGGACGGATACGAAGGAGTTGTTCATGAAGAAATCCCTTCTGTGGCTTCTGGCCGCGGGCGCACTAATTACCGGATGCGCGACTACTGGTTCTGCTCCGGCCGCTTCGGCTGCCGCACCTGCCGCTACCGCAAGTTCTGGCGGTATTCAGATTCTTCCCTTGCCGGCAACCATCGCTGAATCAGCCAAGGCTGTTGGTGTGTTGGGAATTGTCAAGGGGGCTCCTGTCCCGGCTAAACCCGGTGTCACAGTCACTAAGAACAGCGATGGTAACGCCATTGTGACCTGGATGATCCGTGTCCCCGCCGCTGAAATTCAGCTCATGGGCTACTACGAAAGTTGGAAGCCTGAACTTGGCCTGCAGTTAGATAAGGTTATGGCGGCCAATGGCCATCCCGTTCATGTCATCAGCTTGCTGGTGAAACCCGATGCCACCATCATCTACAAGTATATGGTGAACGGTGCCTGGACCGAAGACGCTTTTGCCCCTGTTAGTGTCGACGACGGCTACGGCGGTCACAACGGTAAGATTGACGTGAAGGCTATGTTGGCGGCAGCCAAGTAAGCAAAAAAAAGAGCCCCTGCTGGGGCTCTGTTACGCTGTGTTCTCTCTGACCTTCAGCGGGGTGGCTTGGACTCCTTACCCGTTGGGGGTCTTTTTTTTGTTAACAAATTAACGATATCACGACCTTACCCAGGGCGCAAGCAAAAAGTTACAAAAAGTTAAGAAATATTTCTGACGTGTGGTAAGATGAAGGCATGGAAACTCTTTTACCCCCGCGCTGGGGAGTTTTGGGCACTGGCGGAATCGCCGAAAAGTTTGTCGAAGATAGTCAGCGTTTGGCTGATTTCCACATCACGGCGGTTGGCTCACGCTCACAGGCTTCCGCACAACGCTTTGCTGAGCGCTTTCGCCTTCCCCTTGCTTTTTCTAGCTACGAAGATTTAGTTCACTCCCCCGAAGTTGACGTGATTTATGTGGCCACCCCGCACCCCTGGCATTATCCGCATACCATGCTGGCACTTTCTGCAGGCAAATCTGTTTTAGTAGAGAAGCCTTTTGCGATGAACGCCGTTCAAGCCCGGGCGATGGTATCTTTGGCTCGATCTCAAAAGGTTTTTTTGATGGAAGCCATGTGGACACG
>JAJXVP010000292.1 GCA_021782055.1 bacterium
CTGGTTTCTTTTTGATGATCTAAAATAGCCTGCCATTCCTGCACGCTTAGACGCTTGTTTCGCATAGGAAATCTCCTTACGAACAAGCCTACACTACGATTCAAGATGGCTTAAATTGACGGTTACATTATCTCCTTTTAGCCCTTCTTAAATACCTCAATTCATACAGCTCTCTCGTCTTATACCGCCATCAAAGGTGGTGGCATATTTTAACTGAATCCGCCGAAGGTAGTTATTTTGTTAGCCACTCACGAGCGGACTTCATCTTGGCTCCCGATGTTGTACTCGCGAAATCAGCTCGTCTTGCCCAACAGTTGACACAAAGTAACCTCGTGCCCGAAAATGCGTTCCGGAAATATTTCTCTGCCTACCATTAAATTTTCTGGCTATGTGAATTGCAATTTTCCCTATCAGATACCCCATTACCAGTCAAGCCAAGAAATATTGGTAGATATTCTAATACAAATGAAAAAACCAAATTACGCCACTACCTCCAAATAACACAATCAACATTATAACGCCAACTATGCGAATAAAAATATCAAGATTTTTCATTTTATTAGAGTCTAACGTTTCTTGTTTTTCATTATCTTCCCTTCGAAGAATTCTAGATTTTGAACCTTTAAACGTAAATGAAAATGACATATAAATTACTAAAAATAAAACAGAGAAAATAATTATATTCGAAATTAGTTTATTCATAATATTTTTCGCCTCTTTATCTATTAGTTTTCATACTAAATCCCATATTAAAAACTGATAATTCATTTGGCTTTAAATCATTTATCCAATCCAAAGGCTGGTTAGTTACAAGGCTTCTCAACCCATAGAGAAAAATAAATCCTCCTGAACCAAAAACCGCTATTACAGCTACATTTCTATACTTAATCGTTTCATAGGTTCTCATAGCTACTAAAGGGCACCTCTAAAAAAGAAACTATTCCACGGTCAGATTTTTGAATTTTCAAAAAATTGAAAAAAAGTTCATTATTTCGCACTTGTGAATGCCCAAATAGGTATTTCCCCCCTATTTACCAACTTTTTGTAGTCCCCTCTATCCCAGCGGGTAGACCACGCCCTTTGCAGGTATCCGAAGCGAAAGAAATTGTACACCAAGTTCATTAAGCCAACACTGAAATCCGTCCGGCTTTGCCCTATTGTTCTTAAATACACCCGGTTCGTCGATTTTCCCATAAACGAAAAAACGTGCGCTACTCGCGATCGGGCTTGCTCTGTTCGACTTGTTTGATGGCATAGCTCAAAAGCTCTCAATGTTGGACGACCACGAATCTTTTACTTTTCCAAAACGCTTAACGCCTCTTTAGGGGTCATTACGCTCAAATTAGAGGTCCTGAAATGTTCGACATTTCTTGTGACAATGATATCCATGACTGCGTTCTCGGCGGAGTAGATTTGCAACGCATCCTCAAAATCTGAAAAGGAAGAATTGAGGGCTCTGTCCACAATTCTTTGATTCATGTCGACAACGCCAATAAATGTACGGACTTTTCTAATGGAACTGAAGGCGACCTCTTTGTTCGAGAATTTCTGCAGAACATAGTAAACGTTTGCTATAACTAATGGTGAGGTGAAAGCCAGGAAAACCCCGTACTCTGCCAATTCAAGGAGGTAGGCAGAATCATCATAGAACGGCTTTCGCGCAGAGAATACATCGATGAGAACATCAGAATCTACAAATACGCATTTAGCCATTGTATCGACTAGCTTTCGAAAGACGATAGTCCTCTCGTTCGTCGTAACCTTCAGGAATGACAATGAGGCCCGAAAGCTCAGCGACGAGTGAACTCTTTCCGATTTCACGTTCTGTCTTTGCAGCTGTCAGAGTCTTCAAGAATCTTTCCACCAGTCCAGACACGCTCTCATGATTGAGTTCTGCGTATTCCTTTGCCCTGTCGATCACAGCCTCATCAAGCTTCAATGTTAGTTTCTTGTCCATGATACGTATAGAATACTGCAAAATGATACGTTCGACAATCTCTCTCTTGCCTCTGGCCGCACAACGACGACTTACGTCACTGATAACAATGACACCGAGGGAATAGGGATTTTCTTCAACAGCGAAGCGTGAACTCGACTCGAGAACGGAGTATAATAATATACTTGTCATTATACTTGACGAGAAATTGTGTCATGTCTATTCTCGATCTAGGAGTCATCATGCCTCAAATTTCGCTCTACATTGATGAGGTCACCTTGAAAAAGATCGAAAGCGCAGCTTCACGACAACATGTATCAATTTCCAAGTGGGTGGCGGACCAGCTACGATCAAAGGTCGATCCTATCTACCCCAAGGGCTACGAGGATCTCTTTGGGTCAATTTCCGACGAATCGTTCGTACGACCTGATCAACCTAGATTTCAAAGTGATAGCCCACGCGAGACCCTGTAATGTATTTTCTCGATTCGGACACTTGCATCTACTTTCTGAAGGGTTCCTCGGAGTCTATACGGAAGAAAATTCTTTCAACTTCGCCGATCGACATAAAAATTCCATCAGTAGTCAAAGCTGAACTTCTCCTTGGTGCCTACAAAAGTAAAACCCCGCAGAAATCGCTGGAAAAGCTGGAGCAGTTTCTAGAGCCATTTGAAGTAGTCCCCTTTGATGAAACCGTTTGTTACGAATACGCTGCCATACGGCAGCAGACCGAAGAACAGGGAAAAGTCGTAGGGCCGAATGACCTCCTTGTTGCCTCAAGTGCCAAGTTTCATGAAGGAATTTTGGTTACACGAAATACAAAGGAATTCACAAGAATAAAAGATCTGGTGATAGAAAATTGGTGGGAAGATGAGGAGAACTGTCAGCTCGGGTAAAAAGGTTCCTGAAATCGAAGTTACGATCGCAGAATTATTGCCTCATGCCGCCGTTTTGCGGCATTGAGGTTTACCTCGTTGTCATCGACGACAGCATAAAAGCCGGCGCGGGGGCTTTCTCTAAATCGAGCCTCTTCAACTTTTGGCGAAAGTTTTTGACGGTGTCATCTATAACCGTTTTCAAGTACGACTTTTGCCCCTCGATCGATTCTGTATAGAGGTTGGCCTCAAGTCCTAAACGGGTGCGGAAGTGCGCCGTGGCGAGGTTGTACACTGACGATAAAGTCGTGTCGAGGCGCTTTTGTATCACATCAAAAAAGCCTAGGGTTTTTTTTAGCATGTCAAATTCGGTCTGGTAGTCCGAAAAGCCCGCTTCACGGAATTCGTAGTACAAGAAAAGAAGCTTTTCGAGGTAAGCGCGATCGGCCATCTGGCCTAAAAGGTCTCCGGTGGCTAACAAGGCGGCTGATTTTTCTTCAAGATCGCTAGAAAACCCTATCGAAGTCCAAGGTTTTGCTAAGTCTGTTCCCCAGATCAGCCGGCCTCGTCGTTCATGCGGTTCGAGCCCCAGAACCTTGGCATAGCTGGCAAGGTAGGCTACCCCGCGTGCCACATGGGTTTTTGTATACTTGGCCCCTGTGCCTTCGGTATCGGAACTTTCTTGAATGTAGCCCACGTCATGGAGCAGAGCCGCCTCGCAGGTTTCACGAATCAGCTCTTCGCCCAAAGGGGAGTGTTCTAAGTTATAGCCATCAATGAGCCGAACGGTGGCTACGGTGACATCAATCGTATGCCGCAGGTTGTGATACTCGGTTTTACAGGCCTGGTACCCGGGAATTTCCCCTTGGTACAAGGCAATCGTATGGTCGTACAGTCGGTGAAGATCCTCAAGGCGGCCAACGGGGAGCCACGAGGCTAGGGTTTCGTAGATAAACCGCCAGACATCGTCTAAACGGTTGTGATTGAGC
>JAJXVP010000293.1 GCA_021782055.1 bacterium
AGAATTTCTTAACTTCTTATCAAACCCTATGTCATGAATTAGAAGCCTTTAGTACGGATTTAGCTTCAAAACCTAGAGTTTTGATTGGTTCGAAAACAGATTTGGATGAATCAGGTGAACGATTAAACCAACTCAAAGAAAGCTTTCCTGAGTTAACTGTGTTGGGTGTGTCGAGTTTTGCTCGTGATAAGATTTCTCACATTCAAGAGGCCTTTTTCCGCCTAACTGAGGGAGGCAAAGACGAACCTTGAAGACGGCAATTCTTGGAGGTACGTTTAATCCCCCTCATTGGGGTCACTTGATGTTGGCGGAACTGGCCTTTTGTGAAGCTGGCTACGAACAACTTTTATTTATCCCGACTCGTAAACCTGCCCATAAAGTTATTGCCGGAGCTACGGATGAACAACGCTTGAGCATGCTGAAATTGGCCTTAGCGGATTTTTCTGTACCAGGTCTCAAAATATCCATTGAAGATTGTGAGCTTTACCGTCCTGGGGTAAGTTATTCGATCGATACGATTGCCTGTGTGGAATCATTGTACCCCTTAGAAGGTAAGCCAGGGTTGCTTTTAGGGGATGATTTGTTTGAAACCTTTGATGAATGGAAAGATGCGGAAACGATTTCTCAAAAAGCCGAACTTTGGGTAGCAAGAAGAAAATTTCGTGATCCTTTACCTTCTCGTTTTCCTCATCATTACTTTAAAAATCCCATTGTCGGAGTTTCATCTTCAGAAATTCGCGAGCGCGTGGCGAAAGCTGAGGTTTGGAGAGCTTTACTTCCCCCAGCTGTAGCTCAGTTTGTCACAGAGCAGGGTTTATACCGTAGAGGGCCTCAGTGAAGAAACCCTTATTTCACCCTAGCCGTATTCTTGTTGCGTTAATTGCAAGTATAGCGATAGGTACTGGGGTTTTTGTTTTTTTTCAAATCAGAACTGATCCTGTTAAAGATACCTTGAATGATGGACAAAACTTAGTCGTTGATGTCATTGTGGTCCATGATAAAAAACCACTCTTTAATGAAGTAGTTTTTTATAATCCGCTATCCCGCAAAACTGCTTTTATGGATATTCCTCCCGAAACAGGTGGTCTTTTGCCGGCAGTTGGCAGAGTTGATGCGATTTCTGCTTTGTTTCAGCCTCAAAAGATGCGTCCTTACTTAGATCAATTAGGTTCTTGGCTGGGCACAAGCATTCCTTTTTATTTAATCCTCAATACCCATCAGTTAGCAAATACCGTGGATCTGGTTACCGGAATTGAGCTTTTTGTATCGGCTTCCGTGGAGTTAACACAAACTGCCCCTATGTACCTTTTACCCTCTGGCAATAACCTCTTGGATGGAACTAAAGTCACGCAATTTCTCTTAGCACCCCGAGACGGGGAAGATTCCGCAGATAGGGCCAATCGGTATCAAAGATTGATCCAGTCTTGGTTACGACGACTAGGTGAAAAAGAAACTTTTCTTTTGCGTCCCAAAGTCTTTCCTTATTTATGGAAGAATGTGGATACCAATCTAGAAGATGTGGGGATGAAAACCTTGATTCAGGTATGCTCAACGGCAGATTGGGAGCGTACCACGATGCAGCGTGTGTTGGGGACTGATCGTGAGGTAGATAACAAAGTTCTTCTTTTTCCCCATTACAATGGCACCTTACTGAAAGACAGCATTCGCCAAATTCTCGAAGTTTTACCACGAAAAGATAGTTCGGCCCTGTTACCTTCCTCGGTAACCGTTGAAATCTTAAATGGGACCAAACAACCTGGTTTAGCGACACGAACTTCCTTACTTCTGAAAAGTTTTGGATATAATGTCGTTGCTGTACGTAATGCGGATAACACCAATCAAGACTTTACCGTTCTGATGGATCGTAAAGGTACCGAAGAAGCTGCACGTAAAGTAGCGGATATCCTACAGTGCAAAAAAATTGTGAACTCGCAGGAAGTGGCTCCTGCGGATGCAGATGTAATTATTACCTTAGGGAAGGATTTTGATGGACGTTATGTTAGATAAAAATGACAAGACACAAGACAACTTGATTCAAGATTTAGGGAAATATCTGACCGACCTTAAAGCAAAGGATGTTTTAGCCTTGGATCTACGCGGATTATGCTCTTGGACAGATTGGTTTGTTTTGGCGACCTACAATAGTCAAGGTCATCTCAAAGGTTTGGTCGAAGAGTTAGATGTTTGGGCTGTTGCCCACGATATCCCTTCTGGCAGACCCAAGAAAAAACAAGTCAACGAATGGATGCTCATCGATTGGGATGACGTGGTTGTTCACCTAATGTCAGAAAAAGCACGCCTATACTATGAATTAGAAAAAAATTGGTTTAATGCCCAGGTAAAAAGTTTTAACGTTTAAAAAATAAGTTCAAAGAAAACTTAGCCGGAGAAAATAGTTCCTCCGGCCAATTCTCAAACTATCTAAAAAAAATCAGTTTTATTAGAAATCGTCGTATTCCAGATCGTCTTCCACATCATCATCGAAGTCGTCATCTTCTTCAAAATCTTCGTCATCATCGTCAAAATCATCTTCGTCTTCGAGATCATCATAGTCGTCATCTTCTTCGAAACCATCATCATCATCGAAGTCATCATCAAAGTCATCTTCGTAATCCGAGTCATAGTTGTCGAAATCTTCATCACTGAAGCGGTAATGTTTCATGGACGTATCCTTTTCTGAGGGGGATAGCGACGGAAGAAAGCGGCTCTCTTCGTCTGTATTGCGAAATCTAACGTGGGGTCCTTGGCCTGTCAATAGTGGAAAATTGCAAAAAAGTATTTGACACGATTTTAATATTCCGTATAATGTCCTTCGGTTTTAACGAACGATCTTTTGTCAGTCTATGGGTAAGAAAATTTGCAAACTTCCCTATGGCCGGTTTATAATTGACTTCAGAGCAGAAAATTGTTTCTGGAGGGCAAAATGACCATCACTGACATTAGAGTTCGCAAAGTAGCCGGAGAAGGTAAGCTGAAAGCCTACGTTACGGTAACTTTTGAAAACTGTTTTGTTGTACACAACGTCAAGGTGATTCAAGGCGAAAGCGGTGTTTTTATCGCCATGCCAAGTCGAAGAACCAAAAGCGGTGAGTATAAAGATGTCGCCCATCCGATTAATTCGGATTTTAGGGCAACACTTCAGGAACAGATTTTAAAGGCTTATGAAACGGCGGATGATTCAGACATGATCTCTGGAGACGAAGAATAATACTTTGGGACGTCGCCAAGTTGGTAAGGCACCAGAATTTGGATCTGGCATCCGGAGGTTCGAGTCCTCCCGTCCCAGTTTCTCGGTTTCAAGGAGTAGACCATGGATTCACTGACCCTGGCGTTCCAGGATCGTACTGATCTTAAAAAAGCTGCCTCTCGCCGCTTGAGAGCTTCTGGGCGCATTCCCGCTGTTGTTTATGGGCAAGGGAAATCTGTATTGATATCTGTAGAAGAATCTGAATTTTCACAGAACTTTCATCGTTTTGGTGAAAATACCATTATTCAACTGAAAAATGGCAAAACTGCGCTTGATGTTCTTGTACGTGATTATCAAGATGATATTCTTACCGGTAAAATTCGTCACATCGACTTTTATCAAGTCAACTCCACGAAGACTTTGCATGCAAAAGTTCCTCTGCATTTGGTAGGGACACCCATTGGTGTTCGAGAAGGCGGATTGCTAGAGCAATTAGTCCACGAAGTGGAAGTGGAATGTTTACCTAAAGATCTTCCACATGAAATTAAAGTGGATGTGGCTTCCTTAGCTGTTGGTCAGTCTATTCATGCTTCTGAAGTTAAC
>JAJXVP010000037.1 GCA_021782055.1 bacterium
CTTTTGCACATATTTGATAGGAAATTCTTTGCCCAAGCGTTGAATCGCATCATCGTAGGGCTTTTCGTTCTGAATTTGAAAGACGAGCCGGTTTTTATCTAAAAAATGGTAGTTGATTACCAAAATATGCGCTGAAATCAGCGACGCGAAATTGTTCTCAGCGTTGACAAGGATTCCTCCCACAACACCGTTGACGGCAGTGATGACAAGAATGCCGAACGCTATGGCGCCGGCCAAAAGAAAACTTCGCCGTTTTTGGCGACTTAAGTTGCGAAACGCAATCCGAGCAATAGCCATAGGAACCTCCGATAAAGGTCGGTAACGAGCGTTTAATCCGACTGGATGGCTTTGAGAGGCGAAACCTTCAAGGCCATCAGAACAGGAAAGATCCAGCTGACGAGGCTAATGACCGCCAGCATAATCAAAGCGGTGAACAAGGGGCCGCCCGAAAGCTGTGGGAAAAGTTTGTCGCCGCCGAAAATCAATTTCATAAAGTCGTTGGGGGCACTAATGCCCGTCCAGTGCAGAACACTGAGCAAAAGAAAGCCCAGAACTATTCCTAGAATACCGGAGAGGACGCTGACCGTGACTGTTTCGAGGATAAACAGGTTTCGGATAAAGCCCTTTTGCGCGCCGAGTGCCCGCATGGTGCCAATTTCAGCGGTTCGTTCCATCACGGCCGCAATGAGCGTATTCATAATAATGATGATCGAGACGATCGAAAGCACCCAAATGACGATGTTAAAAATAAACGAAATCGCCATGAAAATGCCCGAGTCAGGCTGAGCACTATCAACCCAGTCCTGGGCTTTAACAGGAAGTTTTTCTCGGCTGAAAAGTTGGTTCAGATGAGTAATAAAGGGTAAGGTCTCGATGCCTGGCTTCAATTTGATCAAAATATAGTTCCAAGCGCCGTTCTGGGTGGAAGCGGGGTCAGCTTTGTCCGATTTCGGACCTAGGATTTTATCCAAGCTGGCCATCGAAAGTGCCTTGGTGTGACTTGACCCCACGCTTGTTACCGTTGACCCTGAAAAGAAATCGGCATCAGAAATATCCAACGCCGCTTTTTGCTGAGAATCAAACTTTAAATCGGCAGGGGTCAGGATGGGCTTTCCTTGTAAGGCTCGAAGCGTATTGACGTCGACAAAGTTGGGTTGCATAAACGGAAAGGATCGTTCATTGCCGGCCTTAAAGCGGAAGATTCCCACAATGGGAACATCCCGAATCTTGAAGCCCGCTTCACCAAAGTTGTTAAGCTGAAGGTGATCGCCGACCTTCAAATGGACGTCATTGTCTTTCTCGAGGGTCTGCACGACCTTTTCGTGAAGCATAATGCCTGTTTCGCCCGAGACCAAGCGGTGTCCGTGGAGCATCACCACGTTGTCAAAGGTTGAAAAATAGCTATGGGGGTCAATTCCGAAGGCCAGTCCAAAGTTCAGCCCACCGCCCCCTAAGTTGAACATGACATAGGCAGAAATTTGACTGGTGAGTGAACTTATACCAGGCTGGGCTTTTACTGCAGCGTAGACCTTTTCGTAGTCCTTCATCATAGGAAGGATAGGGGGACCGTTAGCGTTGCCGCCGTTCGAAGCACCAAAAATTCCGCCTTTGATTCCTTGCGGGCAAATCAGCACATTGCCCGTAAAGTTATCCGTAAAGGTTTTTTTTAAGCTTTGTTGAGCGGATTCTAAAATAGAGTTGCCCACGACATCGAGCCCAATCGCCAGGGTGATCAAAATACCAACGAGGATGGTTTTGGAACGGTGCTGGGCAAGGTTGCGCCAGGCGATTTTGATAACCGAGCCCATGGCTTAGCTTCCTTCGGTACGGCGGTTTTCGATCACCAAGCCGTCCTTGAGGCGGATAATATGGTCAGCGATATCGACAATCTTGAAGTCGTGGGTTGAAAAGATAAAGGTGGTGGACAAATCCTGGTTGATTTTTTTCATCAGTTGGATGATCGCTTCGCCCGTGGCCGAGTCTAAGTTGGCCGTGGGCTCGTCGGCCAAAACGATCTGAGGCTTGGTCACCAGGGCACGGGCGATTGCCACGCGTTGGCGCTGACCACCCGAAAGCTCGTTGGGGCGATTTTTGCGGCGGTCACCGAGGCCGACTTCACCGATCAAAAAGTCGATGTAGTCGCGGTGTTCCTTGGTAATGCGGGGGTTTTTACCCAACAGGAGGGGGAACTCGATGTTTTCTTGAGCGGTAAGGACGGGGATCAGGTTAAAAGACTGAAAGATGAAACCGATGACTTGGTGGCGTAGTCGGGTGAGCTCGCGGTCTTTGAGTTGCGAGACGGGCTGGCCGTCCAGGAGGATTTCGCCAGCCGAGGGGGTGTCGATGAGGCCGATCATGTTGAGGATGGTTGTTTTTCCCGAGCCAGAGGCGCCGGCGATCGAAATGAAGTCACCCTTTTCTATCGAAAAGCTCACCCCTTTGACGGCTTCGACAGTGACTTTGCCTAGGGCGTAGTTTTTCTTGACATCACTCAAATCCACAATTCCCACAATTCCCTCCTTGGCGAGAACTTTCTCGCTTTGCGCAGTGTCTACTATGCTGAACTCCAGCAAAAAGGAAAAGCCCCCGACAAAAAGGAAAAGTCACTGCCGACAAGCGAGAAACTTGAAAACATTACAAATATTTAATCTTTAGGGAAAGGAAACAGAATCTTTTCGGTTTAAAAACGGTTGATTCAATTTGACACAATGCTGGGGCTTTTAGGAAAGTGGTGGGAAAAAACGACTCACTTTAAAATACTTGCTCAGCTCGACAAGGCAAGACAAAGCCGACAAAAACTGTTTGACGATATTCTGACTTATTGTATATTCAAAAAGGGTTTAGGCGACTAGTTGTGAAACCCAAAATCGATCACTTGGAGGTCAGGAGTGTCAGAGAAGAACCCTCCCGAAAACGTTCCGACGGCCCAGGCCGACGCTTCCGAGACGGTGCTTTCCTCGGCGGAGCCTCTCGAAATGAATGCCCAGCTCGAGGCCCTTCGCGTCGAACTTGACACCGCTCGTACAGAAATCCAAACCGCTCGCGCCGAGTTGGAAGCCGTTCAAAAAGAGCTCGCCGATAACAAGGACCAGCTTTTGCGAAAGGCCGCTGATTTTGACAATTATCGCAAGCGGACAATGAAAGAAAAAGAAGAGCTGAGACAGTTTGCCAATGGAGATTTGTTGGCTGATCTGGTTCAGGTTTTGGATGACTTTGAGCGCGCCATTAAGTCGTCCGAGCAGGCCAAAGACTATGATGCTCTCCACACTGGAATTGTTATGATCGAGAGCCAGTTCGCACAAATGCTAGAACGAAAATACCACTTAAAGCGGTTCGAATCGGTAGGCGCCCCGTTTGATCCACAACTTCATGAAGCAATTAGTGTCGCCGGCCCACAGAGTGGCGAAACGGTGGTTGTTGAAGAATATCAGCGCGGCTATCAGTTGCATGACCGTGTACTACGAACAGCGAAAGTTCGGGTGGGCTCTAACCCCTCCGAGACGTCCTCTGACACCGAAAAAGAAACCTCAGAAAGCTAAAACAGCGAAAAGGAAAGGAGCAAATTATGGGTAGAATCATTGGCATTGACTTGGGAACGACAAACTCTTGCGTGGCGGTAATGGAGGGCGGACAACCTGTTGTTATCGCTAACTCGGAGGGGATGCGAACCACCCCTTCGATTGTTGGTTACACAAATAAGGATGAGCGTTTGGTGGGCCAGCCGGCTAAAAACCAGATGATTACCAACCCCATGGCCACGATCTATTCGATCAAACGTTTTATGGGCCGACGTTTTACCGAAGTTGGCGAAGAAATGAAAATGGTTCCCTATAAAGTCAGCGAGGGGCCCAATGGCGATGTGCGCGTAGAAATTAACTCGCAGAAACTCTCGCCCCCCGAGATCTCGGCCGCCGTTCTTCAAAAGATGAAAAAAACGGCAGAGGATTACCTCGGCGAGTCCATTACTGAAGCCGTGATCACGGTCCCCGCTTATTTTAATGATGCCCAGCGCCAAGCCACCAAAGACGCCGGTCGAATCGCGGGGTTGGAAGTAAAACGCATTGTGAACGAACCCACTGCAGCGGCCCTTGCCTACGGTTTTGGTAAAAATCATAAAGATCAAAAGATTGCAGTTTACGACTTGGGTGGTGGTACGTTTGATATTTCGATTCTTGAGCTTGGCGATGGCGTTTTTGAAGTCAAGTCTACCAATGGTGACACCCACCTGGGTGGGGATAACTTTGACCAACGAATCATCGACTGGTTGGTGCAAAGCTTTAAAAATGATAACAATATCGACCTTTCGAAAGACCCCATGGCCCTTCAGCGCCTAAAAGATGCCGCTGAAACCGCCAAAAAAGAGCTATCGTCAACCCAGACCAGCAACATCAACCTGCCTTTTATCACGGCTGATTCCACTGGCCCGAAGCACTTGCAGTATGCCTTGACCCGCGCCAAATTTGAGCAATTGTGCGATGACTTGTTCGAAAAGACAAAGACCCCATGTATTCAGGCTCTCAAGGACGCTGGTTTGACAGCTGCGGAAATCGACGAAGTCGTCTTGGTTGGCGGTTCCACTCGTATTCCCAAGGTTCAGGACATTGTCAAAGCACTGTTCGGTAAGGAGCCCAACAAGGGTGTTAACCCCGATGAAGTTGTGGCGGTAGGAGCCGCGATTCAAGGCGGCATTCTCGGTGGCGACGTTAAGGACGTTCTGTTGTTGGACGTAACTCCTCTCTCGCTGGGAATTGAAACTCTGGGTGGTGTTTTTACCAAGTTGATTGATCGCAATACCACCATCCCGACCCGAAAGAGCCAGGTTTTCTCGACAGCGGCCGATAACCAAAACGCAGTTTCGATCCATGTTCTGCAGGGTGAACGCGAAATGGCCTCGCAAAACCGCACTTTGGGACGCTTTGACTTAACCGATATCCCCCCGGCTCCTCGTGGAGTCCCGCAGATTGAAGTTACTTTTGATATTGACGCCAACGGCATTGTTCACGTTTCAGCCAAGGATCTTGGAACTGGAAAAGAGCAAAAGATTCGTATTGAGTCTAGTTCGGGCTTGAACGAAGAAGAAATCAAGAAAATGGTCCGAGAAGCGGAATCGCACGCTGCCGAAGACAAAGCCTTCCGAGAAACTGCCGAAGTTCGCAATGAGTCCGAGAATACTATCTACAGCCTTGAAAAGGCGATAAAAGACGCGGGCGATAAGGTCGATCAGTCCGAAAAAGAAAAGGTCCAAGCCGCAATTTCTGACTTAAAGAAGGCTCTGGAAAGTGCTGATGTCGAGCAGATGAAAAGCAAGCTCGAGGCTTTAAAATCGGCCAGCCATAAATTGTCCGAAGAACTCTACAAGGCACAAGCGGCAGGCGCCCAAGGCGCTGGGCCACAAGGGCCCGCCGGATCGGGTGCTCAAGGCAACGCCGGTTCAGGATCGACTAGTAAAACCACCGCTGAAGACGCGGATTATGAGGTCGTTGACGACGACGAGAAGAAATAGTAGTAAGGTTCGGGTCCCTTCGGGGACCCCGTATTAGTTCTTTCCGGAGAGTGACTGTGGCAAAACGTGACTATTATGAAGTCTTAGGGGTAGCGAAAGGCGCCACGCAAGACGAAATCAAAAAAGCCTATCGAAAGTTGGCCATTCAGTTCCATCCGGATAAGAACCCCGGTGACAAGGCCGCTGAAGAAAAATTTAAAGAGGCTACCGAAGCCTACGAAGTGCTTTCTGATACCGAGAAGCGCGCCCGCTACGACCAGTTCGGCTTTGCTGGTGTGGACCCGTCAGCTGGGGGTGGTGGCGGTGGCTTTGGATCGGCCGCCTTTCGTGATTTCGAAGATTTATTTGGTGGCTTCGGCGATATTTTTGGCTCATTTTTTGGTTCCCGAGGGGGGAGTAGCGGTTCGAATCGGGGAAATGACCTGCGCTACGACCTAGAAATCGACTTTAAAGAAGCTGTCTTTGGGACAAAAACCGAAATCACCTACAACCGGAATGCCCCTTGCAGTGTTTGTAATGGCTCGGGCGGCGAAGCGGGCTCGCGGAGTAAAGTGTGTCCGACCTGTCAGGGGTCGGGTCAGGTGCGCCGTTCAAGTGGTTTCTTTTCTATTGCCCAGCCGTGTCCCACCTGCGGCGGTGAAGGGCATATTATCGAGAAGCCTTGCCGCACTTGCCGAGGTTCTGGACTCGAAAAACAGCAGGTTAAACGTTCCATTGAAGTTCCCGCGGGTATTGAACAAGGAAAAAAGATCCGGATTACCGGACTTGGCGAAGCTGCTCCCAACGGTGGTCAAGCGGGGGATCTTTACGTGGCCATTCATGTTCGTGAGCATGACTCCTTTGAGCGGAACGGCAACGATTTGTACTGCATGATTCCCGTGACCATTGTTCAAGCGGCGTTGGGTACCGAAGTCAATGTCACAACTCTGGACGATAAGAAGATTAAGCTCAAGGTTCCTGCGGGCACACAAAACGGCAAGATGTTCCGTATCAAGGACGCAGGTGTTCCTTACCTGCATATGAATGGAAAACGAGGGGATCTTTACATAAAGATCCATGTTGAAGTTCCGACGGGGTTAAGTGGAAAGTCCAAAGAGCTACTTTCGCTGTTGGGTGAGCAGATCGGAGAGAACCTTGAACCTAAGCCGATTCGCTTGTCGCAAATCTCCTAGCGAGATTGCTTAAGTAGGCCTCCGCCGGGAGCGGTTACAACTTCCCCAGAAGCGTTACAAACGGTGATGGCGGGTTACTCAAGGGGCTGGAGTAGGGCTAAAACCACCACATGCCCAGCTTAAGGTAACCTGCCGACCCCAAGGCGTTCCATAAAAGGTCGCCCCACATAACGACGAGGGGGAGGACAAAAACTCCCAGTGTTAAGAGCAATTTTGTTCGACTTTTCATGGTTTGAGAATACCGCTTAGCTTTTACGCCGTCAATTGAGCATTCAATTGAGCCGTCCATTGCGACGGGAAAAATCGGCGGAACAGCAGAAAATTTGACGCCGCAAAGATTCCGCATCATAATAAAGTTCATGTCCAAAACATCTCGCTGGCCCACCTTAGGCGAATTGTTTGAGAAATCCGCACAGGCATTTCCTGACAAGCCTTTTTTATCCACCTACGTGGGGTCCGATAAAAAAACACTCTCCTATAAACAGGCGCGAGTTCAGAGTCGCCGTTGGGCCACACTTTTTATCAGTTTGGGCATCAGGCCAGGCCAATCTGTTGCCTTGCGAGGCAAAAACTCACCCTCGTGGGTTTTAGCGTTTTTAGGTTGTGTGCAGGCCGGGGCTGTGGTTGTCCCCCTGGATGCACAAATCTCAGATGCTGATGCGGTCAAGCTTTCGGTTGCTGGCGAATGTCGGCTTTTTGTGCATGACTCGGAGTCTAGTGGTGTCGTACCGTTGTTAGAGGGAATCCCTGCGGTTAGTTTTGATACCGAGCTTCCACAAGAGCAAGAAATTGAGGTTGCCACCGAGGCACATGAGACCGCCGCGATTTTGTTTACGAGTGGTACGACAGGGCACCCCAAAGGGGTGATGTTGACCCACGAGAACTTTACGAGTGATTGTTTGCTAGCTCAGCAGCTCCTTAGTATTTCGACGGACGATGTGTTTTATGCGCTTTTGCCGCTTCACCACGCGTATACCCTTCTTGCTGTCTTTTTAGAAGCTGTTTCGGTGGGAGCATCGTTATTGTTTGCCGAAAAGTTAGCCGTCAGTGCTGTTTTGAGTGACCTCAAGCGGGGCGGGGTAACCATGTTCTTGGCCGTACCGCTTTTGTTCAACAAACTTTTGGATGGATTACTCCAAGCGGTAAAGAAAAAAGGGTTTTTTGTTTGGTTGTCTCTTCGTGCCTTAATGAAATTGTCGGGAATGGTCAAAAAGACCATAGGGCATAATCCCGGGCGAAAATGGTTTCGTTCGGTTCTTGAGCAAGCAGGGCTCGCTTCCCTACGCGTCTGCATCTCGGGCGGAGGCCCATTGGCGCCTCAGGTGTTTCGGCGTTTGAACGAACTGGGTCTAGATTTTGTTCAAGGCTATGGACTTACAGAAACTTCGCCGATTCTTGCCTTAAACCCCGTTGTCAAATACAAGGAAACCTCAGTGGGACGGATTCTGCCTGGCGTTGAGGCTCGGTTGCGCAACATGGATGCCCAGGGACAGGGGGAACTTGTCGTAAAAGGCCCTATGGTTATGAAAGGCTACTTCCGCGACCCAGAAGCCACGGCCGAAGTTCTTCAGGACGGGTGGTTAAGGACAGGTGATGTTGGCCGCCTCGACGACGATAATTACCTCTACCTAACGGGACGGGTCAAATCACTCATCGTGTCGGAGGGAGGTAAAAATGTTTACCCCGAAGAAATCGAATATGCCTTTCAAATACACGCTGAAATTGAACAGATTTTAGTTCGTGGCTGGCTAAAAAACGCTGAAAAGCGTACAGAGGGTATCGAAGCCCTTATTTATCCTAACCCTGAAAGTGTCCGTTTGTGGGCGCAAGGCAAAAACGCCGACGAAGCCCAGACGGCAATTCACGAGGCTGTCAGTAGTATTGTTGCACAGGTCAACCGCACGTTGTTGCCCTACCAAAAAATTGATCGCTTTACCCTGTTAGAAACACCGCTCGAAATGACCACAACGCGTAAGGTGCGTCGCCTAGCGACTGACTCTCAACCGTAACCGGTTAGGCCCCCATTCCCTCCGAGCCTCGGTAACGCTTCACAAGGCTTCGCTGACGTTTTGCCTGAAGCCGTTTTTCTTGCGACGCGCGAGTTTTTTTTGTCGCCTTGCGGGGAGGACGGATTTTGATGGCCTCAAGAATTAACCGCAAAGCTTTTTCAAGAGCCTCCGACCGGTTCATAGCCTGAGCGCGGTGTTCCTGCGCTGTAAGGCAAAGACAGCCCTCTTTAAGGCGTGAAAAAAGCCGTTCTTGAACAAGAGCTACTTCGTGGGGGTGCAAAACCGTTAAAGACTCAAGGGGGAGGCTGAGGTGAACTTTGGTGTTCAGTTTATTGACGTTCTGTCCCCCGGGTCCTCCCGCTTTGACAAAAGTAAATTGACTGTTGGCCGCAATTTCTTGAAACAAAGCATCTTGTCTGGGTAGATCCATACCCCAGGGTAAAACGAGGTTACAGAGTCGTCAATACTGTTATTGACGGTATACTGTTTAAAACAGTATATTTTCCTCCATGACGAGAAAAAACGGTAGGCATATGCCTGCGTTTCTTTTGCTGTTCTTGGCACAAGAGCCCCTGCACGGAGCCGCTTTGTTGTCCAGAATGGAGCACGACCTTCCTTTTTGCTTCGCTGACAGTGCAGGGTTGTACCGCGCCTTGCAGAGCCTTGAAGCGGAGGGTCTGATTCACGGAAGCTGGGAGAACCTCGAAAGCGGTGCGCCACGGAAAATTTACGCAATTACGCCCGAAGGAATGCTTGAGTTGAAGGTTCAGGCTGAGGACCTGCGTCAACGCCAAGAAAATATTCGCGTTTTTTTTGAGTTGCTGGAGTCACTTCAGCATAAGGAGAGAAAATGAGCGATACCACGATAGCGCGAAACCGGGGAGGGTTGGTTAGCCTTACCATCACGTCTGCGGCTCACATGCTGAATGACATGTACAGCAACTTTTTGCCCCAACTGTTGCCGTTTTTGCTCGTCGTGATGCCGGGCTTTACGGCCACCCAGGCCGCTATCCTGGTGGCATCATTTAATATTTCCTCCTCGCTTTTTCAACCTATCTTTGGTTTTTTTGTCGATGCCAAGGGCCGTACCTGGTTGATTTATCTGGGAACCCTCTGGATGTCGTTCTTTTTAAGCCTTACCGGTGTTGCAGGAAGCTTTCCTCTTATGGCGCTTTTAGCCGCGACAGCGGGGCTGGGTACCTCGGCTTTTCACCCCCCGGCCTCCTCACTGGTAAACGGGCTCAGCGTTCATCGAAAAGCTGTCTACCAATCTCTGTTCGTTTCGGCAGGCAACCTGGGGTTCGCTTTAGCCCCTTTGCTTTTGGTGCCGTTGTTCCAAGCCGGCGGCCTGACGGCCAGCACCTTGCTGTGGATTCCCGGTGTCGTAGCAGCGGCCTTACTGTTTTTCTTTCTTCCCAAAATAAAAGCGACACCTCAGGTTTATACCTGGAAAGAAGTGGCTAACTCGATTTTTCACGCTCGGCGTGACTTAGCGGTGGTTCTAGGGGTCATCGCGCTTCGCTCGGCCTCGTATACTGGATTATTAACCCTGTTACCCTTGTTTTTCCATGCTCACGGCGTCAGTCAAATCGACTCGGGTCGTCTGACAGGTCTCATGCTCCTCACGGGAGCTGTTGGTGGACTTATTGGCGGGTGGCTGTCGGACCGTTGGGGGCGTAAACCGGTTATTGTTGGCTCTTTGATTGCGGCTTCGCTCCTCTTTTGGGGATTTTTACTGACGTCTGGGGCCACCAGTGTGGTTCTGTTGGGGCTCGCCGGGGCCGCCCTTTTGGCGAACTTTTCGGTCACCATTGTCGCAGCGCAAGAGACCCTGCCTCACCACAAAGCGATGGCCACCGGTTTAAGTATGGGCTTTGCTAACGGGATCGGTGCTTTGGCCGTGGTGGGAATCGGCGGTTTGGCTGACCATTTCGGCTTGTTTTCGGCGGTCGGCCTAGCGGTGAGTCTGCCACTCCTGGCGGGAATTTTGAGTTTGATAATGCGAAATACTGTTAGTGATAGGCAAAAGCGCGCGCAACAGCGCCCTGAAACCAATCAGCGTTAGACAGAACAGGATGTAAGAAAAAAATCGCTTTACGGTTTAGCAATTGCCCGCCATAATCCAGGGGGGAGGGGGCAAATGCTCGAAACCGTCATCGCCGTTTGTGCAACTTTAACTGGGGCCGCCATCGTGGCCTTTCTCCTTCTTTTGACCAAGCTAAAATCCCTAAGGCGAAAGCTAGACGCCGAGAGGCGGACGACGGATGCCCTGACAGAAGTTTTGGTGGAGTTTGCTGAGTTTCGCGGCTCCCCCGATGCCGGACACGCCCGCAATGTGCGCCGGTATACTCAACTGCTTCTCGAAGAATTGCGTCAGCGAAAAGTTGCTCCCGAAATCCTTACCGAGCATTTTTGTCGTACTGTTGTGCGAGCGAGCACCCTGCATGATATTGGCAAATTATTTCTGCCGGCAGAAATCTTTTTAAAAAATGGGCCCCTGACGGTCGAAGAGCGGCGCCTCATGCAGACGCACTGCGAACGCGGCGAGTCGTTTCTGCGTTCTGCCGAAGAGCGCCTGCCCTTTTCTTCGTTTTTGGGGACAGCCCGTCACCTCGTTATTTCACACCACGAGTGTTGGAACGGCACAGGGTATCCGTTTCAAGTTTCTGGCGACGAGATCCCCTGGGAAGGGAGGGTCATGGCCCTGGTGGATGTTTATGACGCCCTTCGTCGGCCCAAAGTCTACCGGCCAGCGGTGGGGCATGACGAATGCGTTCATGCCATCCTGGCCCTGAGCGGCATCCAATTTGACCCCCAAGTTGTCGATGCCTTTTTAGCCCGTCAAGACGATTTTCGCCGCCTGAGTGGCGCCTAAAGCACAAGACAAAACTAAAGCACAAGGCAAAACGGAGGAGCTGTAGGTTTTCTGGCCCCCTGCGCTTGATTTCAGACTCTCACGGGCTTATACTCGGGGCGGCCGGCTCCGAAAGGTGCTGGGAAGGAGCCGTTATGCAGATTACCGCGAACAAGGTCGCTGGGATCCACTATACCCTGAAAAACAAAAAAGGCGAAAAGATTGAAAGTTCGGTCGGCGCCGAGCCCCTCGTGTACCTCCACGGGAATGGCAACCTCATCACCGGTCTTGAGACTCAGCTGGAAGGCAAAAAAGTTGGCGACAAATTTACCGTTCAGGTCAAAGCCGCCGACGCGTACGGTGACTATGATGAAGAACTCATTGAGACCGTTGCTAAGGCTGATTTTGAAGATCAAAACGAATTGGCTGTCGGAAAAGAATTTCAATATAGCGATGATGAAGGCGAGATCTATCATGTCCGTATTGTAAAGATTGACAATGAAACTGTTACTGTTGACGGCAATCATCCCCTAGCTGGTCAGGATCTGACCTTCGAAGTTGAGGTCGTCTCGATTCGCGATGCCAGTGAAGAAGAACTTGATCACGGGCATGTTCATGACGGCTCTGGGCATCACCACCACCATGACTAATCACTGGTATGGGGTCACCGACCGTGGTACGGTTCGTGAGCTCAACCAGGATGCCTTTTGCGCCCCCGGGATTCTCGTGGGGCGCCAGGATTCAGCGCGACGTGAAGGCGAGTTTTCGTTCGTTTCTCTGATGCCAGCTCTTTGGGCCGTTTCGGATGGCATGGGCGGTCATGAGGCGGGCGAAGAGGCCAGTGCGCTCACGGTGCAACTTTTGACCTGGGACGTGCAAAAACGATGGCCAGCCCTTTACAGCGAAGGTCAGGATCCCAAAATGTTTATTTCTGAAGCTCTGAGGGAGCTTAGCGCGAAGCTTAACGATCTGGCACAAGGTCAGATCCGGCCCATGGGCTGTACGCTGACCGGTGTTTGGGTACCTGCAGAAAACCAATCCGCTTGGGTCTTTCACGTCGGCGATTCTCGCTTGTGGCGAGCCAAGCCCACACAAAATTCCTTGCAATTGCTCACTCAAGACCACAACTTTGCCTTTGGCCGTTCTGACGGGCAGGGCAAGAATCTTCTAGAATCCTGCTTGGGCGGGGGAATGGACGATCAGCGGTTTGACGTTTTTCCGCTCGAGGTAGCTCAAGGCGATGTTTGGCTTTTAGTTACCGACGGGTTAGAGGACGGCCTCGACCCCGCTACCTTCGAAACCCTGTTGTGGCAAAATGTTAGAAGCCCATCAAGGCTTGCTGAAGGACTACTCAACCAAGCCCTACCCAAGTCCACTGACAATATTACTCTTCTTGCCGTCGCGTGGGATTAAAAGCATGGGACTAAAAGCTTGTATCCTGAACTTTGGTCTGTGTTTTTTACTCTGAATCTTTGTTTTTAGGCAAAAAATGCCGAAAATAAAGAACGAAACCTATAAAAAAACGCGCTGTCAGGAGGAGTCATGTTTGATGTCTTGGTAAAGGGAGGGCCCGTTCTGTGGCTGATCCTTCTGTTGTTTGTTCCCGTTCTTGCGATCACCATTGAGCGCCTTTGGTTTTTTAAAAAGATTCACGGTGATGAAGATAAACTTTTTGCACGGGTTCGTGCGGCGATTGAAAAACGGCATTACGACGAAGCTTTGGCAATTTGCGACACCGTCGAGGCTCCCTTGGCGGCTTTGGTTCGCACAGGTCTGGAATACCGTGACCGGCCGCAAGAGGTTCAAACCCGCATGATTGAAGAAACCGCCGCCCGCGAAGTCCCCCGGTTAGAACGCGCAATTGGTTGGGTGAGCACCATAGCTCAGATCTCGCCCTTGTTAGGACTTTTGGGTACCGTGTCGGGCATCATCAACGCCTTTGGCATTTTAGGAAAATTTGGCAACGTCACCGACCCTTCGGTTTTGGCCAAGGGGATCAGTGAGGCACTTTTAACCACGGCGGCTGGAATTGTTGTTGCCGTTCCCGCTATGGTGCTTTACTACTTTCTTGCTTTGCGTGCCAATCGTGAAATTCAGCGTTTGGAAAGCCGCACCGGAGAGCTTTCCATCTTGTTTACCGGCAAGGGGTTGTCATGAAATTTCGTCGCAGTTTACCAACGTTGCCGCCGCTTAACCTGACGCCGCTCATTGATGTGATCCTGATGCTTCTGGTCTTTTTTCTTTTGGCCACGGTGTTTCGGGTTGGCCCGGGTCTGGCGGTTCAGTTGCCAGTGTCGTCAACGGCTAAAGCGGTGAGCATGACGACCGTGAGGTTGACGGTGGTTTCTGAATCGGAAATTTGGGTGGATGGGCAAAAAGTAGCGTTGGCGGGTCTGGATGGGCTTTTGAAACAAGAGCTGGCGGGAAAAGATCGAGCCCACCTTCGCGTTGTTGTTGAAGGCGGTTATGATGCTCCGTATCAGCTGGTGGTTTCCGTTCTTGATCATTTGCGACAAGCAGGTATAGACGGAGTCAACCTGATGACAAGGCTGGCCAGGAGACCCTCCTAATGTCTTGGGATACCTGGCGCGAAGCTCAATACCACAAAAGGGCGCAAATCAGCTGGGGAATTTCCTTAGGCGCGGTTCTTGTCACGGTGTTGGTGTTGTGGTTTGCAGGACTCAACCACCTTATTCGCCTTAGTGATACTCAAGGCGACGCTATAGCCGTCAAGTTGGGTTCACCCGACGGTGAAAACGTCCCTTTGAAGGTCAATCCGATTCCTGACCCAGCCTTTGTTCCGGAACAAGCTGTTTCGTCAGTGTCCGAGACTGTTTCACAACCGCCCCTGCCCAAGGTGCAGACTTCAAAAGTAACATCAAGCAAAACTCAGACACCTTCTGAACCCAAGAAGGTTCAAACCCCGTCCCAACCACAGCAACAGGTGCGCGTCGTCAAAGGCAGTGAAACCGGCAACTCGATGGAAACCGTCTTTCAGGGGGGGGCTGGTCATGTCGGCCGCAGTCTGTACGTGCCGATTTATCTGTATATGCCGCTTCCCACAAGGCTTTCGCCTTCGTTAATTGCCAAGATACCGGGTAGCCAAGATGGGTTTGAAACAGCTCAACAACGCAAAGACGAGCTTTTGGCCTTTTATCGACGAGAGGGGGGATTTTGGCGCTTGACCGCTCAACCTCCTTTTGACGCTAGGCCGCGATTGTGGCTGACCCTCCAGGATGCTGGCTACAACTTGACGGATGCCGAGTACAAACGAGGGAATACCCTTACCCCTGTTACCCTCAGCTTTACCCTGTCGGCGCCTCACAACGGTCAACCACCGGTTTTGCTCAGGGTAACTCTCGATCGTTCCAGCGGAAACTCGGAGGTCGATGCGGCGGTGCTCTACGGCTTTCGGATGTCGGCGTTTGCCAATGGGACGGGTAAAGATGCCCAGGGGTTGTTCACCTATGACTTTGACGAGAAGTAAACTCGTGATATATTCCGTCGCATGAATGTCAGGAATCGCATGAAGAAAATTCTTTTACTGGCGGCCTTTTTCGCAGGCGTCTTGGGTGCCCCCTTGTGGGGTGCTAGCAAGTGGGAAGTTATTCCCAGTGTGCATACCTGGGGAGGCGAACTCGATGTCGGCTGGCGTCCAGTTAGCTTAATTCCCGGGCGACAAACCACCTTTTGGGTGGGGGGAGCCGGGATTTTACAATTCTGGTCGTATTTTCATGACCCCGTGACGGGGCAGGCCGTTTTGTCACCCAATTCCACGGATGCGTCCGTCACTCAGCTTTTGGGGCAATGGTTTGCTGGCGCGACTCAGGGTCTAGTGGCACACTTTGCCGACAAAGGCTACGGCGGCCAGCCCTGGGCTACGCCTGATCTCATCGAGCTTTATGGTTTGTATCGGGGAACCGTCTGGGGCACGCTCGCCTCGGGTTCCTACTTAGCCAACTCGTCCCAGCCGGATAAAAACGGTTACGTGCAAACGGCATTTTTGGGGGGTGTAGACCTCAATATGCTCACAAAAACCAACACCCACAATTTGCGGCAAGGCTTTATGGCCGAAGCCGCTTGGGCAACAGCTCCTCGCGGGATTCAGTCGGTAGATGTGGATTACAACCGGTTTACAGGAACGTTAAAAGGGTTTTTTCCGCTCTATGACAGCGATCCTCTCCGTAAAAACAATCAGTTCAGCGTGGAGGGTGGGTTAGCGCTGGCTTGGGACCATTTGTGGGGGCACCAGATTCCTTCAGAGGAACTTCAACTTATCGGCGGTCGCGCTCTGGGAGGCTTTACAGGCTGGGTGCAGGGGGTTGGTGGGCAAGTTCGCGGGCCTAACCCGGGGACCTTCGATGGTACCGATAAGTTTATTGGCAACGTCGAATTACGGTTTAACCTGCCCGGTTTTGACCTGCCCTGGTTTGCTCAGGATTATTTTGGCCTACCCACCAAGAGCCTTTTTGAAGGTCAAGTGATCCCCGGGTTTATCACCTTCTACGATTATGGGTATTGGAACGGGCTGTCGGGCTACACTGATGGGTATGTCAACTCAGAGGGCCTAGGGGTCTTCTGTAAGTTCTGGGACCTCGGGACGGTGGCCGCTTATGTCGAACGGTGGCAAGCTTACTGGGGAAATATCGGCCAAAACGGCATCGGAACCCCCTTTGAAAGCCAAAGTTTCGCCTACACGTTGAGCCTAGGCTTGCAGTTCTAGCTGTTCAAGCCGGAGTGTGGCCCGAGCCTCTCCGGCAGAATCGTCAAGTACTTGGCAAACATCACGGAGGTTGAGCCAGCCGTTCTCACTAGTGGGGTCTAAGGCAACCGCGCGTTCAAACCGCTCTTTCGCCAAAGGGTAATCTTGGCGAATAAACGCTGTCACCCCCCAGTTATTCCAGGCACGTGAAAACTCAGGGGCAAGCTCAATCGCCTTTTGATAAAACTGTTCGGCCGCCGAAAGACGGCCCTGCTCATCGTAAATGAGTCCGATTTCGTTCCAGAGCTCAGCGTTTTCAGGAGCCAACTTCAGGCCGCTTTCGAAGGCCTCGAGAGCTAACAAAAGGTGACCAGCGCGTTTTTCTAGCAAGCCGAGGTTAAAATAGGTCAGCGCGTCAGGCTTTTTACGAAGTCTTTCCCGCAGTTCTTGAATTTCTTCGTCATTCAGCTTGTTATCGAGGTCATTGAGGTTGGGCCAGTCCTGCATAGTCAGTGATTGTAGTCCTTTTTGGGACTGTGATACAATTCCCGACGTTCACGAGGTGCGACAATGTCAGAAGGACGGATCCTCGTTGTCGAAGACGAGGCAAAGATTGCCAATTTTATTCAAAAGGGTCTCAGAGAAGAAGGATATACGGTTGAGGTTGCCTCGGATGGGGCGCAAGGACTTCGGCGTGCTCTTGCCGAGCCGTTTGACTTGATGGTGCTGGATCTGACCCTACCCGAGATGGATGGTCTTGAGGTTTGCCGCACCGTACGCGACAAGGGGTTGTTCTTGCCTGTAGTGATGCTGACGGCTCGCGATGGCGTGGAGGACAAGGTTCGTGGTCTGGACATTGGCGCGGACGACTACGTCACTAAACCCTTTGAATTTGAAGAATTTTTGGCGCGTGTGCGTTCCCACCTCCGAAAGTCCCGCCAAAGATCCCAAACGGTTCTTCATATCGCCGATTTGGTCTTGGATACGCGCTCGAGGCGAGTGGAACGGGGGGGGCGGCTAATTGAACTTTCGTTAAAAGAGATGGCTCTGCTTCAGTTTCTTATGGAGCACCAGGGAGAAGTCTTGTCCCGGCTCGAAATTAGCGAACGGGTCTGGGATATCCATTTTGATACAACCACCAATGTGATTGATGTTCACATTAATCGCCTTCGTAAAAAAGTGGACTATGGGTACACCCCCCAGCTCATCCATACGGTGCGCGGCTCTGGTTATATGCTTAAAGAAGAATGAGTTTTTATCAAAATAAAAGCATTCGCTTCATTTTAACCTTTCAACTGACGCTGTTTTTGTTTGTTGTCTTAACCCTGTTTGCCATCCTCATCCTCCAGCGCTTTCAAACCAATCTCGATAGCGATGCCGATGTGCTTTTGACGTCAAAGATTGAAGGTCTTGAAGACTCGATCAATATCTACTGGGATGTCTACCGGCGAACCCGCGCCGCCGAAGAGAACTTTGCTCAGGTCGCTAGGGACTGGATCGCCACCGGGTCCAGCAACAGTTTGATGAACGGGTTGCTCGTGCGCATTTACCGGCCCGACGGCGGCTTGGTCGCCGACAATC
>JAJXVP010000294.1 GCA_021782055.1 bacterium
CCCGCCGCACACTGGAAAGCTTAATAAAAATTGACTATCGGTATTATGCGTATCCGAATCAAGCTTTTCGCGACAGGACCCTACAATCCTTGTTCTATCACCCTGAAACTCTTCTCAAAGGCGAATCTGGCTTAGAACGCCTCTGGTTTAAGCTTGGGAAACCCCACTTAGCCTCATATTTGGTAGCCATCGCCGATGGTTTTTTTGTCAGCTTTTCGCGAACTCCCTGGGACCAACCCGCAGTGACGGCAAGCGACGCCATGATTATTCGCTGGGTTCCTCGCTATGAACAGGTCAGTTTTCACCTGGGTGCTTTTCGACAAGGCTTCGCCCCGGTAACTGTCAAAACCCCGACTCAGAAGCTTTTTCAATTCCCCCTCCACGAGGACCAGCTCGAAAGCTTTACCCACTGGCAAGAGGCTTCCTGGTTGCCGTCCTTTCCTTGACTCACGCAAAAGTGCTACCTTTTTATAAGAAAAAGGGAGGTAGCGATGCACGATTTTTTTCTTGACGTCGATAAATTATTTCAATTAACCTGGTTCGTCATAGCCACCAAAGTGGGTGTGATCCTTATCATTGGGTTTCTGGCCCTTCAAGCAGTCAAGTCGGTCTTTAAATTTTTAAGCAAAAGAACGGGCTTCGACAATAATTTTTTGCGCCCCCTCGAAAAGATTTTCAAAACTATCATTATAATCCCGACGGTCTTTGTCGGTCTCTCGGTCCTCGGCATCGGGTTCGAAGGTGCTTGGACCTTTCTCACCACCCTCTTGGCTTTGATTGCCATTGGCTTCATTGCCGTTTGGAGCGTCTTGAGCAATTTTGTCTGCGCGTTTCTGATTTTGATTTTAAAACCTTTTAATGTTGGGGACGAGGTGTCCTTTCCTGGCGAAAATATTTCAGGGCGCGTTGTTGATTTATCCTTGGCTTATACAACGATTAAGCAGGCTGACGGAATGCTCTTTCGCATTCCCAACAACTTGTTTTTTCAAAAGACCGTGGCATGCCGCTCAACTGACAATCCCCCCAAAACTCTTATGGAACAGTTCCGTTCTACCAGTCCTGCCAATTTGCTCTAAGTCTTGGTTGCCCCCCAATTCTTCAAGTAAAAAAAAGCCGCCCCGAAGGGCGGCCGCACACGTTGAAACTTTTTGTCTAGGGTTTTTTAGTACGCGTAGATGGTGCCCACGCTGATGACGTCGGCGGCAGGTTGATCCGTTGAGGTTCCCGCGGCTGATGTTGTAGTACCCAAATAATGTCCCCAACCGAAGGCGAAGGTCGCAGGTCCAGCCACTACCTGAATGGCAGGTTCAATTCCTTGATAGAACGCTGAACCTGAAGCAGAAGCCCCTGAGGTTGAGCCCATGTAACTAAACAAGCGGTAGGTCAGCATAGGGATGATGTTGAACGAGGGGGCCACGTTGGCAAAGGTGTACTGCAGGCGGGTGCTTGAGCTGATGCCAGGCTTATCTTCGGTTGTGAAACCAAAGGTAGAGCCGCTGGTAAACATACCGAAGTCTTCTCCCAGCCACAGGCCCTTAGCTCCCAAACCGCTGAAGTCATAGCCGGCGGTAGCAAACAGGTTAACACTGCTGTGTGATTTTCCGTCAGTCTTGTCGGTGGCAACGTTTAACGATTCCAAGCTGAGCGAAACTTTCAAGGCCGAAACTTTTGCGGGGGCGGCGTCAACGGTGACAAAGAAGTTGCTCCAGCTGTTGCTGGTTGCGGCACCAGTGTAGCCCAGCTTAATGTCGCCCAGGTCTTTCATGGTGTACGAAGCGAGGTAGCTGAGGCTACTGGTAATATTGCCCAAGTTAACCGCACCATTGGTAGCACTCTGGTTGTTGGAAACTAAGCCGAGCTCTAAGCCAGAGGCAAAAGAAGGTTTGTACAGAACTTCTTCACCCTGCTGGCCGCTGATAAAGCCACCCGTAGCCGCCCACTTGCCGCCGTTGGCAAAGTAGGTACCGTTGCTGTAAGGCGTACCATTGGGAAAACCCGCATTTGTGTTAACGGCACCGAGAAAGAGGTTCGTATTGAAGTCACCAGCAACCTGCGATTTGTAGGCAAAGTCGGTATCGCGAAGCATACCAGCACCCACCATCACCTGCGAGTCAAAAAGCCGGGCGTAAGCTTCGGCATACTTCAGGGCAATGATCGTACCGGTGTTGGGGTCATATTCGAAACGGCTGTTAAAACCACCGAGCTTTGAATCATAGCTCAGGATCATACGCGCAAAGGTACCATCCTTTTGCTGTTTGTTAAGTACGTCGACATAGTCGAGTGACTTGGCCTGCCAATCGGCGGGGCTGAAAGATTCAGCACCAACGGCATAGCCGCTGATCTTGAGCTTGCTGGCGTTAGCGGCCAGATCTTTGACCTGATCAGCTAAAGCGTTGTCACTGGTGGGGGCATTTTGGGCCCAAGCCATGGCGGCAAAACCGGCCAAGGTCAGGACAGAAATCATCCTTTTCATCGTTGACTCCTTTGTCAATTTCGCGGCAGTGCCGCACGTTGAGAGGGGTTTACCAGAGCCCTAAACTTGCCGCAACAGCTTTTTGTCCTTTTCACGAAATCCTAAAAATTCACTCTTTTCTAAAGATATTTCTCATCTTTTTCTCAAAGAATTTTGATAATTTCCTCACGGAACCCTAACAATTTGGGCAAAATCACGGCTTCTTTAAGCCGAGTTCCTTCAGAAGATTTACTGAGTCAAAACCAGAGTGCCGAAAAGACACTGTAAAGAAGAAGTAAAGAAGAATGATTCTTTATGACACACATAAGACTTTATGACACATTTTTCTTGACGAGACGTTTCTCCCTTTTTAAATTATCATAGCCGGGAAATCTCCCGGACAAGCGAGGAAACCATGAACGCTGACCGTTTAACTTTAAAAGCTCAAGAGGCCCTACAGGCCGCGGCCACCTTGGCTGACCAGAACAACCATCAAGCGGCGGGGCTAGACCACCTCGTCTCAGCCCTCTTAGCCCAAAAAGAAGGCATCACTGCCCCTCTCTTGGATAAAATGGGGGTCGATCGGGCCGCCCTTCAAAAGCAAATTGATGATCGTCTAGCCCTAGCCCCTCGGGTTTACGGCTCCAACGGCAATGTGACCTGGGAAGGGGCCCTCACCCGCGTCATAGCCAAAAGCGAAACCGAAGCCGATAAGCTTAAAGATGATTACATCTCGACGGAACACCTTTTGATCGCCCTATGCGAAAATGAAGGTTCCAACGGCGAGCTGTTGCGCAAAGCGGGGGTGACCCGTCAAGCGATTCTGGCCGCCCTTCAAAGCGTACGCGGTAGTCAACGAGTAACCGATCAAAACCCCGAAAACCGTTACCAGGTTCTTGAAAAGTATACCCGGGACCTGACGGCCCTGGCCCGTAAAGAAAAACTTGACCCGGTGATTGGCCGCGACGAAGAAATCCGCCGGGTTATGCAGGTTCTTTCCCGCAAATCTAAAAATAATCCTGTGCTTATCGGAGAGCCCGGTGTAGGAAAAACCGCCGTGGTCGAAGGCCTGGCCCGCCGGATTGTCGCCGGTGATGTGCCCGAAAGCCTCAAGAACAAAAAGGTCCTTGCCTTGGACCTTGGGTCACTCATCGCCGGGACAAAATACCGAGGTGAGTTTGAAGAGCGGTTGAAAGCCGTGATCAAAGAAGTCACAGCGGCCGAGGGCCAAATCATCCTCTTTATTGACGAGCTGCACACCATTATGGGTGCCGGCGCCGCTGACGGCGCTATGGATGCTTCCAACCT
>JAJXVP010000295.1 GCA_021782055.1 bacterium
GTTCTCAACGCGGGGACCAAGTTGGCGGCGCAGTTACGTCTTTCGGTAAATCTTTTGCTCGTAATCCCCACTCCGGGAACGGTACCCGCCAAGCTTTCGTATGCCCAACGCACGTTGCCAGGCCTAACGCGTTCAATGCTCGACCTAGAAGAACAAGCGGCTCACGATTACCTTAAAGAAAAAAAACTCGGGGTTTGCCAAGATCTCGAGCTGGCAGAACCTGGCCTGTGTTTAGACTGTGAGTTTTCGGTTCAACGCGGTGACCCCTCCAGTGTGATCACCGCTACGGTGCAAAAAACCGCAGGAAGCCTGCCGTTAATAGCTACCCATGGTCGCACCGGCCTAAAGGCGTTTTGGGAAGGCAGTGTTGCTAACCTTGTAGGCCAACAGACAAGGTTACCCCTCTTGCTGTTTCCCCTTCCCCCTGGGTAAAATCCACGATGAGGCAAAATTCTGCCACTGTCCCCTATTCTTTTGAAAAAAGAGGCCGAAACTAAGAGTATGTTTGATAAATTATCAGGCTTTTCCGCCCAACCGTCTTCCTTCAACCTCCCCGATTTCTCGTCAATGGAACGAAGGATGTCTGACAGAATTAAGCGGTTTGAACAGTTTTTTGACTCGCCGGATGCGGTGGTTTCACAATTAACACGGGCCTTTCGCCCTCACGAAACTACGGCCACGCCCGTAGCAAAACCCCTGGCCCCAACCCCGAATACTTCTGCAACGCAGACCCCGGCAACCGAGGCTGACCTCAAACTGTTGGCACAAAAAAGTGCCGATCGTTACGGCGTCAACGCATCGCTAGTGAACTCGGTAATCAACGCGGAGTCGGGGTTTAACCCCAAAGCCGTCTCGAAAGCAGGTGCCGAAGGCCTCATGCAACTCATGCCCGATACGGCCAAGGATTTGGGTGTTACCGACCCCTTTGACCCCGCCCAGAACGTTGATGGCGGCGTTCGTTACTTGAAAGATATGCTCCATCGCTATTCGAATAATGTTCCTTTAGCTCTTGCCGCTTACAATGCCGGCCCCGGAGCTGTCGACAAAGCACAAGGCATCCCCGATTATCCCGAGACCCAAGACTACGTTCGCAAGGTGCTGTCTCAGTTAAAAGATTGAGTTAAACGCTAAAAGGCCGCCAAGGCAGAGGTGAAAGCCAAACTTTCTGGCCCCACTTCGCGGCAGGCACCCAGCAGATAGCCGCCTGGAAGAACAGACGGTGCTGATTCTGGTTCCCAATAAAAAACTCCCAGGCCTTGCCCCTGGGGCAAGGCAGCAAGGGCAGTCAAAAGAGTTGCTAGCAATTTTTGGGTCTGCGACGGGTTCGAGGCCAAAGCCCCAGTTTCACAAATCATCACCGGTTTACCATAGCGAGTTACCATATCGTTCATGTTAGCCTGAAGATCGGCCACGCTCTGCAAAGGTTGCCAATAGGGATAAAAAGACATTCCGGTCACATCCCAATCCCCCCCGGCCGCTTGATAATGGTCAAACCACCAGCGGTAAAGGGCAGTATTGCCGCCTTGATCAAGGTGAAGGACAACCAAAATGTTTTTGTTCACCGCTTTTACTGCGCGGTAACCCGCATTTAACAGCCCAACGAGGTTTGACCACCCCGAGTTGCCCTGAACATAGCCGCTGGCCCTAGAACCAAACAAAATCCCCTCATCAATTTCATTGCCCAATTGAACCCAGGTAGGAGTCACCCCGACAGCGTTGAGTGCCGACAAAACTGAGGTAACTTCTAAAGCAAGATCAGCCTCAAATTGTGCTAAGGTGTCCTTGGCCCACGCCGCTGGAGGTATCTGACTGCTGTCGCTCGCCCAGGTATCACTAAAGTGAAAATCGAGAAAGATCTTAAAACCAGCCGCCTGGCAACGCTGGGCCATAGCCGTTACTCCCTTTTGGTCACAAAACCCTAACAAACTGGTAACTTGGCCCTGAGAATTCGTCGTTTCATAGTTGGTTGCCGCTGGGTTGACCATAACCCGCAAGCGTATGGCTTGAACACCAAGTGCCTTTAACAGGACCAACGGATCCGTAGGTCTCCCCGATGCGTCCACCCAGCTTACTCCTCGCGACTCCAACTGACTCAGCCAACTGACGTCAGCCCCTCGAATCACCCCCGACGTGTTGGGAACACTCTGAGTGACCGCCTGAGAGCAAGACCCAATTGCCAGGCCAAGTCCCAGCCCCCCCAAGAGCAAAAAGAGTATACGTTTCACCTTATCTGACCCGCAAGATTTTTCGTAACAAGGTCTCCTTACCACGGGAATAGGGCGGATAGCGGAACGGCCAGTCGCCCCAGCTAGGACGCTTCACCAAGGATTTTTCACGCAGAAAAGTTCGTAACCCCGCCTTGCCATGATATTGCCCCCAACCGCTGGCTCCCCGGCCGCCAAACGGCAAGTGCGAGTTGGCAAAGTGCAACAGAACATCATTCACACAACCGCCACCCGCCGGTACCAAAGAAAAAAACTGCCGAGCTAACCTCGACGGTCCAAAAACATACAAGGCCAAAGGGTCTGGAGCATTGGCGATTTGACGACGGGCATCCTCCCAACTTTCGTAAGTCAGCACTGGTAGGAGGGGTCCAAAGATTTCTTGAGTCATGATAGGGGCTTGCCAGGAGAGGTCGGTCACAACCGTGGGTGCCCACACAAGGCGCTCACGATCATTCTCGCCTCCGGCGGCCACCGTTCCCTCATCGACTAGGTTTTGCAACCTCGACCAAGCTTGTTCATCGATGATACGGGCTAAATCGGGCGAAGCCAAAGGTCCTTGCGGAAAGAACTCCTTCAAAACTTTTCGGCAGGCTTGCAAAAAGGGTTCTTTAAGCGCTGTTGGCAGTAAAACATAATCCGGGGCCACACAGGTTTGTCCCGCATTCACGGTTTTGCCCCAAAGAACACGCCGAGCCGCCAAAACCAGATCTGCCCCCTCTAACACCACCACGGGGGATTTTCCGCCCAACTCAAGAACGGTCGGGATAAACCTTTGTGCCGCCGACTGCGCTATGATACGACCTACCTTTTGACTCCCCGTAAAGAAAATCAGGTCCCAGGACTGCTGTAGTAAGCGCGCCGATTCTTCGGCCCCCCCTTGCACCACCTGAAGCTGTTCAGGAGTAAACACTGCGGTCACCAGATCCTCAATGATGCGGGCCGTCGCGGGTGTTTTCTCAGAGGGTTTTAAAACAACACTGTTGCCCGCCGCTACCGCCGACAACGCGGGAACCAAAGCAAGCTGAAAAGGGAAGTTCCAGGGGGCAATGACTAACACCCGGCCCCACGGTTCACTCAGCACCAAACTGCTCCCCGGCCAGTGCGCTAGGGGGGTTTTAACCTTGCGCGGTTTGGTTACTTGAGGCAAATGCCGTTGAAGGAGGCGCAACTCTTCGAGCACAATCGCGATTTCGGTGGTGAGTGTTTCGAGCGAGCTTTTGCCAAAATCTTGGGCCAGGGCCTGCGTTATCTCGTTGCGACGCTTAAGTACTTCTTGTTCAAACCGGCGCAGGGCACGCATATTGCACTCTCCTCTTTAATTGTTTTAATTTTACTGCATAGACTGTATAGGAGTAAGTCAAGGATGAGAATTTTAACTCTAGCCATCGTTCAGCTAGTGATCATTTGTCAACAACGGTTTAGAAGTTCCGCTTTTCACCGGCGGCCAGGTTCCGCTTTTATTTGATTATTCCGGGTCAACGACCCCTATTTTCAATCGGTCTTTCATTCTGTAAGAATCTCCTTTTAGGC
>JAJXVP010000296.1 GCA_021782055.1 bacterium
AGATCTTTTTGACCCAGCAAGAACAAGGCCGCCACCGCCATCGAAAACAACCCCACCCCGGTTAAGAGCGCCGAAAAATGGTTGGCCAGCCCTGCCGCCGCCACGATGCCATAGGCTCGTAAAATGGCCAGAAAGGCGAGACTGGTGACGCCACCCGCTAACAGGGCCCCGGCGGCACCTGGGGCTTCGCCATAGGCATCGGGCTTCCAGGTGTGCATGGGTGCGAGACCCATCTTAGTGCCATAACCCACCAAAAGGAGCAAAAAGGCGGCATTTAGCCACGAAGGCGAAAGCCGGTGAGCCTCGGCCACCAAGGTGGGGTAGTCCAGGGTGGGCGGCAATCCTGCCTGGAACGCCGCGTACGCCAAAAAGAAGGTGCCCAAGAGGGCCAACGCAATGCCCACCGAAAGAACCAAGAGGTACTTCCAGGTCGCCTCAAGGCTCTCCCTGGTTCGGTTAAAATAGATCAACGGAGCCGTTGCCAAGGTGGTCCCTTCGATCGCCACCCACATCAGGCCCAGGTGACGGGCCAAAACGACCAGAGAAGCTAGTCCCAAAAACAACAGCCAGCTGACCGTAAACACGCGGTTCGAACGTTCCTTTCGGTAACGGAGGTAGCCCACCACATAAAAAGACAAGGCGAAGGCCAGCCCCTGCACCGCCAACAAAATGACGGTTCCCACGGCATCCAGCTGTAACCAGTCTCCCCATGCCGCACCCGAGGGATTGTAGGCCAAGACAAGGCTAAGGGCCAGAGTCACCGCATTGGCTAGGGGCAGAAACAGGGGACGATGACGTTCCCAGGGCCACAGGGCCGCCACTCCTGCCAAGAGCAGGGGGACCAGAATCAGAATAAGACCCATCGTCTACTCCTTCAACGACGCCAACCGCCGGGTGTCCATCGACGCAAAGGTGTCGTTGATGCGGTTGGTGATGATCGTGATCACAAAGATGCCGACAAAGAGGTCTAGTAAGACGCCCAGCTCAATCACGAGGGGGAGGGCTTCGACCAAGAGAAGGCCAAACAGGTAAATCCCGTTTTCAAGGATGAGGTAGCCAATTACTTGCGTCAGGGCTTTGTAGCGCGTGGTAAGAATCAAAAAGCCCACCACAATGGTGGCGATCGAAGCGGGAACGATAAGGGTTCCTGTTTGGCTGGCCTCGAGCGGGATTTGTGTCGACAGCAGTAAAGCCGCCCCGGTTGCCCCAGCACCGAGGAGCACCGAGGGAAAAAAGCCGATAAACGGTTCGACTTCACGTTTGATTTTGGCGGCCCTGAGGGACCTCCCCATCATAAAAGGGATCACGAAGCCTTTCAAAACGATGGCCCCCGCCGAAGCGGCCAAGCTGGGCCACCCCGCCGACGAGTTGAGGAGAGGCAACACAGACAACAGTGCCCCTTGAGCCGCCGCAATGCGGATGACAGTCAGAATGCGGCTCGACCCCAAGGCAAACAGGTTGAGCACTAAAACAATGACTAGAACACCATTGATCAGATCATGAAACCCTGTCACGACTCACCTCATCACCAAAAGAAATCCTGCACCGCACGAAAGCACAGCGCCGGTTAAAAAAAGCGGAACTCGTTTTAGCCGCAGACGAGCAAAGGCTGATTCTAACACCCCCACGACCACGGCCAGCACAAGAACCTCGGCCAAGGGCAGGGCAAAGCCGCCGGTCCAAGCTGCGGGGAATGGGGCGGCGGTATGCACAAGGAGCGAGCCTAAAATCAAGAACTTCATCGCCGAGGCATATTCCACAGCCCCGAGAAGCGGACCGCTATGGTCCAAAATCATCGCTTCGTGAATCATGGTCAGTTCGAGGTGGGTGGCGGGGTCATCCACGGGTAAACGGCTGGTTTCGGTCAAAAATACCAAAAACAGCCCCAGGGCAGTCAGAACCAATGGGGCTGTGAGTTGCGAGCTGTAGCGCAAAAGCGGACTCAATAAAAACCCGTTGGTTTCGAGTGACCCTGAAATCTTGACCAGGGTTAAAAAGCCCAAGAACAAAGCCGGTTCGGTCAAGAAGCTAAAGGTCAGCTCGCGCGATGCCCCCATCCCTTCAAACGCCGACCCGGTGTCGAGAGCCGCTAGGGTGGTAAAAAAGCGGCCCAGCGCCAACAAGTAGGCTACGAGAATGAAATCGCCTGAAAAGCTTAAAGGGGCGGCAAAGGTAAACAGAGGAACAAAAAGCCCCGCAAAGGCTGTGCTGATCAGCAAGACAAACGGTGCCAGCCGAAAGATCCACGAGGTTGTGGTACTGAGTACTGTCCGCTTGCGAAAGAGTTTTACCAGGTCGTAGTAGGGCTGAAGGAGCGGTGGGCCCTTGCGTCCGGCAAACCAGGCTTTGGTTTTGTTGACAGTGCCCAGCAACAACGGTGGAACAAGTAAGAGGGCCAGACCATGAAGGAGGGGTGCAAGTAAGGTCATTTTCCAAAACTCCCCAGCAGTAGAATCATCACAAACAGCAAAATTTGCGCCAAGTACAGTTGTATGTTGCCCCTTTGAAGCCGGTGGAGCCGGGCCAGGGCGTGCTCGACGCGTCGTACCAGTGGAAAAAGCGACAAATCCAGAACGGGGTCACGCGTCTGCTTACGGTAGCTGGGTGGCTCGCCGCGTTTATTAGCTTCGGCATGAGTCCAGCCGGTCAGGCCAGCACTGACCGAGGCGGCGGTGTATTGCATCCGGGGCGAGGGCAAAGCGTAACCGCAATCCCAGGTGGGACCCGTTTTTCGGTACCGAACACTTAGGGCAACGCCGATCGTCGAAAGCAGGGCCAGGCTGACGATCAGCCACGGAACGGTCGGAAAGCTCAAAAAGGTTGACCCCGGTTGGAATAAGGCCAACGCCGGCTCCACCAGCGGGAGAAGCAGAACAGGGCCAGCCCCCAACACCACCACAAGCCCTGCTAAAACCAACAGCACCCCTTTGCCCTTTTCGTGGCCGGCGGGTGGTAAGGCCGAGTGGGGCTGGCCTAGGAACAGACCTGCGGTTACTTTGACAAAAGCCGCCAGGGCTAGGGCCCCCACTGCGGGGAGAAGGGCCGCTCCTAGAGTGAGCGCTGCCGTTCCTTTGCCGAGTGCTGAAAAGAAACCTTTCATCATGAGGAACTCGCCAACAAACCCACTCAGGGGAAACAGGCCCGCCAGGCCTGCCGCACCAAGGACAAAAGCCAAGGTGGTCCAGGGCAAAACACGGCGTAGCCCCCCCAGCTTTTCGATGTCGCGAGTGCCTGTGGCGTGAAGAATATTCCCTGACGACAAAAAGAGCAGGGGCTTTAAAACCCCGTGGTTGAGAACGTGAAAGAGCGCCCCACCTAGGCCCCAAAGCACCAAATCGGGGCGATGTTCCGCCCTGCCGGTGACGGCTAGGCCCAGGCTCATGACGATGAGACCGATGTTTTCGACGCTGGAATACGCCAAAAAGCGTTTAAAGTCGCGTTGGTTTAGCGCCAAAAACACGCCGCTAAGGGCGCTTAAGGCCCCTAAACCTAACAAGACTTCGCCTGCAGCGGCGTTCAGATCGGGCATCAGAAGCAAAAGGCGCAGGATGCCATACAACCCGATTTTGAGCATGACCCCCGACATGACCGCCGAAACGTGACTGGGGGCGTTGGCGTGGGTATCGGGGAGCCAAAAATGGAGCGGCACGAGCCCTGCTTTGACACCAAAACCGAGAACCCCCAGTGTCAGCAGAGTGGCCATCGTCGCCGGTTCTAAAGTCGTGGTCAGGGTTAAAAGAAAACTCCCCGTTGC
>JAJXVP010000038.1 GCA_021782055.1 bacterium
GGCGAAGTGGCACAGGTACCTCTTACCACTATTTTAACGCATCACCAGTGGGGAAAAAAGAGTTTCCTTTCTACGCTAGCCGTAGTGCTTAGCTGAAAAAAAAACCCTATATGCGGTGTTAACCCCTTTACAACCAGAAATTTTCCGCTATATTGAGAACCAGTCTAAAACGGGAGGAGAACGATGGAAGCGTTACTAGAAGAGGTCCTGCCGACCCCACAAGCTTTAGGTCTGGAGGTTCCGGCTTTTCAAATCAAAAAAAAGGATGGGAGTCTGGAAAACCTGAACTTCGACAAGCTGGTGAAAACCCTCGCCCGCTGTGGAGCCCTCCAGGAGGGGGTTTCCCTGAAAGCCATCCTTCGTGAAACCTTTAAAAGCCTCTTTGACGGCGCAAGTACCTTGGACGTGGAATTAGCCCTCATTTTAGCCGCTTCTTCTTATATCGAACGAGACCCCGCCTACAGTCGCGTGGCGAGCCGCCTCTTTCGGCAAAAAATCGCCAAAGAAGTCACCGGTCAATCGTTGAATGGCCGATCAGATGAACAGGTTCTTCGAAACAGCTTTGTGCAGAATATTCGGCTTGGTGTCGAAAAAGGCTACCTCGACGCCGCCATGCTGGGGTTTGATTTAGAACGCTTGGCCTTAGAACTGACCTTTGAGCGCGACGTTCTTTTGGATTACATCGGAATTCAGACTCTCTACGAGCGATACTTTTTGAAAGATGGCAAACGGGTGCTTGAAACTCCTCAAGCCTTTTGGATGCGGGCCGCGATGGGGCTGGCCCTCCAAGAAAACGACAAAGAAACCTGGGCCGCCGCGTTTTATCACCAGTACTCTCAGCTCTTGTTTGTCTCTTCGACCCCTACCCTATTCCATTCGGGTCTATCGCACCCCCAACTTTCGTCTTGTTACCTGTCGACCGTCGAGGATGACCTGACCAGCATTTTTAAGGTCCTTGGCGACAATGCCCAGCTGTCTAAGTGGTCAGGCGGCATCGGCAACGACTGGACAAATATCCGTGCCACGGGTAGTGCCATTGCCTCGACCCAGGTAGAAAGCCAAGGGGTTATCCCCTTTCTAAAAATTGCCAACGACGTCACCGTTGCCATTAACCGCTCGGGAAAGCGCCGAGGAGCAACCTGTGCCTACCTCGAGACTTGGCACCTCGATATCGAGGATTTTTTAGACCTGAAACGCAACACGGGTGATGAACGCCGCCGAACGCACGACATGAACACCGCTAACTGGATTCCTGACCTGTTCATGAAACGCGTACAGGAAGAAGGCGAATGGACGCTCTTTTCGCCTTCGGACGTGCCTGACTTGCATGACCTGTACGGTAAAAAGTTCGAAGAACGTTACCTCGAATACGAGGCGATGACACGGAATGGGCAACTGACCCATTTCAAGCGGATCGAAGCCCTCAAGCTCTTTCGCAAGATGTTGACGCGGCTGTACGAAACCGGCCACCCGTGGCTGACCTTCAAAGACCCAGCGAATATTCGTTCACCGCAGGACCATGTCGGTGTCGTGCACAACTCAAACCTCTGTACCGAAATCACCCTCAACAACTCGGCGGACGAAACCGCCGTATGCAACTTAGGCTCGGTGAACTTGGCGAAATTTATTCGCGACGGTCAACTCGATGAAGCGGCGTTAGCTCATACCGTACGGGTGGCGATGCGGATGTTGGACAACGTTGTGGATATCAACTACTACCCCACGATTGAAGCCCGCCGTTCCAACCTCCGCCACCGTCCCGTGGGTCTGGGGCTGATGGGCTTTCAGGACGCACTGTTTCAACTACGTCTGCCCTTCGAGTCAGACGGCGCTTTAGAGTTTGCTGACCGCTCGATGGAACTGATTTCGTATCACGCCATTTTGGCCAGCACTGAACTTGCCGCCGAAAAGGGTGCGTATGAAAGCTTTCCCGGTTCAAAATGGGACCGGGGCATCCTCCCCCTCGATACCATTGCTTTGCTGGAAGAGGAACGGGGAGTTTCTATTCCCGGCGACCGCAGTACGACGCTGGACTGGGCTTATGTCCGCTCACAAATTCGCGCCCATGGAATGCGCAACTCGAACACCATGGCCATCGCCCCGACAGCCACCATTAGTAACATTGCCGACAGCTACCCCTGCATTGAACCGATTTACAAAAATATCTATGTCAAAGCCAACATGTCGGGCGAGTTCACGGTAGTAAACAATTACTTAGTGGCCGATTTGAAAGCTCGTGGCCTGTGGAATCCCGAAATGCTCGACAAGCTAAAGTACTACGATGGGAACCTCAGCCTGATCCCTGAAATTCCTGATGACCTGAAAGACCTTCACAAAGAAGCATTCGAGTGCGACCCGCTTCGCCTGATTCACATGACCGCGCGTCGCGGAAAATGGATTGATCAAAGTCAAAGTCACAACGTGTTCATGAAAGGCTCCAGTGGAAAACTTCTTGAACAAATTTACCTGGAAGCCTGGAAGGCTGGCCTCAAGACAACCTATTATTTAAGAAGTCTCGCGGCCACGCAAATTGAGAAATCTACGCTCGACGCGTCCAAGTTTGGTTTTACCCAAAAGCGAGTCTACAAAACTCTTGAAGGAGAAGCCGGCGTACAGAAGGAATTTCAGTTCAAACCGACCGATAGTTTTGAGTCGGATGACCTTGGTTCCGGTGCCAGCAACGTGGGTAAAGCGTGTTCGGTGCTGGACCCCTCTTGTGAAGCCTGCCAATAATCCATGAGCGTTCCGCTATCCTATCCTTCCTGGTCGTGGTTGCTTAACCGCTTTTCTGAAGCCAGTCAAGCTTTCGGACCATGGTCAGACGCCGAAATGGAAGCCATGGCCGTAAAAATCTTTACGGCCATGGAGGCTCCTCATCGGGAATACCATACGCTGAAGCACCTGACCCAATTTTCACCGGTTGACCCCACCGAAATTTTGGCTGTTCTTTTTCACGATGTTGTGTATCTCGATGTCGATGGCAAATGGCCTGAGCCTTTTGCCTCAGTTTTGGCCCAACCAACTGAGGTGCCTTTTTACCAAGAGCTGACTCGCCTGTTCGGGTTTTCTGAGGAACACGACACAGCCCCGCCTGTAGGCAAAAATGAGTTTTTTAGTGCTGTTGCTTTCGCTGGCCTTTTGGGGGAACGCTTGGGTAGAACCGTAACCCTAGAAGTCGCCGCCTGCATTGAAGCCACCATTCCGTTTCGTGGCCCATCGGCCCTGGAGGCGCTTTACCAGAGGCTCACCGACCTAGGCCTAGACGCCGAAGCAGCCGTGGCACGGGCCGTTCACCTCGCCAACCAAGATGTCGAGAGTTTTCAATTTGACGACCCTGGCACCTTTTTAGCCGGCACCTGGGATCTGTTGCCCGAATTGAACCCCGTTCTGCGCTTGTCCCCGCTCTTTAGCATTAAAAGTTATCGCCAAGCCCTTGAGCACATGGAAAAGTTTTTTGCTGGCTTAAAGGCCGATCAGCTCATGCTGTCTTGGCGGGGAGTGCCCTCTCCCAACGAGCTAGCCTCGGGACGCCAAAGAATTGAGAGTAATCTTGCCATCGCGGCTGGCTACCTTGACGCCAAGCTTTTAGCGGCTGGGCTTTTAGAGGCGCTTGCCGCTGTGTCGGGTGGCGACGTTCCCATTTCGTTGTTTATGGGGGTTGCGGGTGCAGAACCAAACGACCGACTCGAGGCAAAGCTCCCCCCGTTACCGCCGGCCACCACCGTTGACCAGCTGACGTTCCTTTTAGAATGGGGACGTTCAGCAAGTACCGGCTTCGACTTAACCAACTCGCCCCTCGCCGCTTGGTTATGGCGTCAGATGTCCCCAGAAGTTCGCCAGACACAACGGCTGCGGGCAGGCGCCTTTTTTAACGGACAAAGCACGGCGGATGAGTTTTTGCGCCACTGGCCAGAGCAACTGCGGCGTCAAGTCGCACAAGCGGTGGCAGTACTTGTTCCCACACGCCGTAATCGACTGGCCCCCTGGCTCTAGCTGGCAGAACCTGACTCGAGGCCTTTCCGATTGCCTCGAAAGGCGGGCGGCAGTATTTTTCAGTCATGAGCAACCGTATTTCTCAAGAACGATTGGCAAAAGCCCTTCATGAGGCCCTCACTTGGCCCGAGTTTGTGGCCCGGATGCAAGTCAATAAAGATCGTATCGAGGACAATTTTCGCGCCCAACAGCTTAAGGCTTCGGACCGTGCCCTTCTTTCAAGGCTACCTTGCCGTCTGACGGTGCTAGCTTTGGTCCATGACTGGTGCGGTGATGTTGCGGCAAACCTGCCGATTTTGGCCCGCTTTGAAGAAGCGGGCTATATCAAGCTGGCTATTCTCGAAAAGAATCCTCATAACACCGATTTAGGGCTTTTGTACCCCCATCGAAGCGGCGAAGTCCACATTCCTATTTATATCGCCTATGATGACCAGCTTGAAGAACGGGGCCATTTCATTGAACGCTCCTCGCACCTCGACACGCTAATGGCAAAGTGGAACGACGAGTTTTGGCAAAATAACCCCCAATTAACGCGTGCGGAGTTCTCTCAGCTGGACGAATCGACCAAATCACTACTTTTGCAGTGGTTGAACACCCGCCGCAACGAAGTTCGCGACCAGGAACGGGCAGATATGGCGGCTTGGCTCAGTGAAGGGAGTTCCAAAAAATGAACGGACGAAAGCTACCGCCCCTGGGCTTGCTCTTGCTTGTTTTGGTGGGCGCCAGTTGGGCACAAACCCCCGGCGGAGAACCTTGGTTTTCTGACTATGTTCAAGGGAACTTGTTGGACTGGAACACCCAGATCACCAATGCCAAGATTCAACTGCCGTCGCCGCCGACCCCCGACAGTCTGTACAACCTTTTAGTTGCCGAGTTTGGCGCCGCCGGTACCGATTTGAAGCACAAACACCTAGACGACGCCAAGGCGCTTCTTCAAGACGCGATGCCGAGGCTGGCGACCTTGAAAAGCCTAGAATCTTCGGCGAGAACCTGGTTTATTTCGGCGGCCCTCAATAGCATCGCGATACAAACAAACCCTTGGCAAGCTCCGTTTCTTGGACCGAAAGTTCAACAGGAGATTCAAAACGCCCAGCAAGCCGACCCCAGCCTTCCGGAGGTTTGGCTGATGAAAGGAGATATTTCGTACAACGAACCGCCGTTGTTTGGCGGTTCCACCGAAAAGGCTGTGGAATACTGGCAAAAGGCACGCCAGCTGTGGCAGGCGAGTCCGCGTGACGCAAGACACTCCTGGCTGTATTTATATGACCTAGCCAACCTGCTCAACGCCCAGAGAAAAGCCGGCCATGAAAACCAAGCTCAAGAGCTTTGGCAAGAAATGCTTGCCGAAGCGCCGGGCTTAGCGTCGCAACACGATCGTTTCTGGCGCTAAGCTCTGCCCTTTTGGCCCTAGGTTTTAACGCAACAGCTTGGCCGCTTCGACCGCGCCGTAGGTAATGATCCAGTCTGCACCGGCCCGACGGATCGCATAAAGATTCTCCATGAGGCCGTCTTGATACTCAAAGAGTCCGTGAACGGCCCCATGAACGACCATCATGTATTCTCCCGAGGTGTGATAGGCGGCTAAGGGCGCTTCGGGAAAGGCCGCTTTTACCCGCTCAATCATATCGAGATAAAAGGTGGCCGGTTTAACCATAACGGCATCGGCCCCCTCTTCTAAGTCCGCCCGAACTTCCTCTACCCCCTGAAGCCTGGTACGAAAATCCATTTGATAAGATTTGCGGTCACCATGCCCAGGGGCAGAACCTGCTGCATCGCGAAAAGGGCCGTAGAGTTTACTGGCATATTTGGCGGAATACCCCATAACCTTGGTGTGAAGGTGTTCTTGTTCCAACCGTTCCCGGATGGCTAGAACCTGACCATCCATCATTGCCGAAGGGGCCACATAATCTGCCCCTGCCCGGGCATGCGAGGCAGCCATCGCCGCTAACACAGGGAGCGTTGCGTCATTATCGACCGACTGACCGCGTAAAAGCCCACAATGGCCATGGTCGGTATACGCGCATACGCAGACATCAGTCATGACCGTAAGCCCCGATAAGCGGTTCTTGAGTTCCGCTACGGCTCGCGAGACCAGGGCGTCGTCGCTCACGGCGGCGGCGGCCTGCGGGTGCTTTTGGGAACCCTCGGGGACACCAAACAAAAGGACTTTTGTCACGCCAACGTCACGAGCGACTTTGGCCGCTTCCACCAACCGGTCGATTGACAGGTGGGATACTCCTTTTAAGGAGGTTATCGGTTCATCAACACCTTTTCCTTCAACGACAAAAAGCGGAAGGATCAAATCTTCGGGACCGAGGCGAACATCAGCGTTTTGATCACGAAGCTCTTGGGTGGCGCGTAGAGGGCGAAAGCGTCGAAAAAGATCAGCCATGGTGAACAGTTCTCCTTTTATCAAGAACGTAGGGACCCAAACGAAACGTGGGAAACAACTCTTGCAACGCCAGAGCCGTTGGTTCTCCCATTGGAGACAGTAAGAGGTGGGACGGCAACTGCCCAAAGCAGGCGGCCAGTGCTCGGGCACACGAAGGAGAGGTCACCACCACCTCGTCAATCTGAGTCCAATCGGGTTCGGGGCATGCCAACGGACGATTCCGGTAGACGGTAACACGCTGAACGGTCCAACCGCGTTCCACCAGATCAGATAAAACGTCTGAGGCGATTTCTGAGGCGGGAAACAACAAACGATTACCTTCGCTTTTTTCTTCACTTTCTCGGCTGGCCAAGGCTTCTACCAAACCGCGAGCATCTTCTCGCTCGGCGACGAGGTCGACCTTCCAGCCTTCGGCACTGAGCGCCTGGGCGGTTGCTTGTCCCACGGCGGCGATTTTCCATGAGGGCCTAGGTGACGAGGCTTGTCCGTTCCACCCCAAACGTCTCCAGGCGGCGGTCACGATTTTGACTGACGTCCTACTGGTCAAGGCCACCCACGAAAACTGTGGTGTCTGAGACAAGGACTGATCGATCTCGTCAGAAGGCAAGGGCTCCAAACTGATGAGTGGCGCGTGCCAAACGCCTCGGGGCCGCCAGAACCTACTGGGGTCTGTGCCTGCGTACCAGGTGTGCGGAGGCTGTCCAGCCTCCTGAAGTTCTGGCCAAAAAACGTGCTCGTCCTGCGAATCGGGACTTCGAACATCCAAGCCCCCCCAAAGGGCACGAACATCCCCACGCCTGGCCCGGCAGGTGACGGCTAAATAGCCTTGAAGGGGGTGAGTTTCAAACGGCAAAAGGGCGCTGATACGATGGGAGAGTCCCAATCGCTCCAGGGCACAGGCCGCGACAATCAAAGCGTCGATTTCGCCTCGATCAACCAAGGCTAGCCGCTGTTCAATCGTTCCTCGGATTGGAACAATGGTTAAATCTGGCCGGGCGGCTAACAATTCCGCTTGCCGGAGGGGAGAAGAGGTTCCAACTCGGGCGCCTGAGGGGAGTCCCTCGGGAAAATCTATATGTCCGAGCTCTTTTCGGCAAGCCAAAGCATCGGCACCAGTTTTTGGTGTGAGTAAGGCCGCCACCACAAGGCCGGCGGGAAGTGGCAAGGGCAGATCTTTCGCCGAGTGAATGGCAAAGTCTGCCTCGCCCTTTAAAAGAGCCTCGTCAAGCTCCCGAGTAAACAAGTCAGTCGGCGCCCGGCCATCTAAGAGACTAACCTCTTTGTGACGGTCCCCCCAGCTAGAAAGATACGCGATTTCGAACGAGGGTATCGCCGGTGTCCGATGCGCCCAATAGTGCTCTAACGCACTAAGGGCTTCATGCACCTGTACCCTCGCCAGGGGACTGGAGCGACTAAGGATTTTAAGAACTCCCTCCATGCTAGACCACCACCACTGAAGCCCTGTGAAAAAACTTTCGGACTTCCTCTTGAATAATGGACTCTGCCGCATTGACTTCAGAAGCTCGATCTTTAAGATTCTTTGCCGCTTCCAGTTCGAGGTCGGTGACATTGAACAAACTCACGCCTGGCAAGCTTCCAATCTGCGGATCCACGTCACGTGGCACGGCCAAATCAAAAATCCGCTTTGGACCATCGGCAGGAAAATCTTGCAACGTTACGAGAAAACCAGGCGCCGAGGTCGCACTGATGAGAACATCCTGCCCCTGCAAGAGTGGTGATAGGTGTTCAAGAGCTACCGGTGTACCGCTCCCCCATTCGCGACAAACAGCTTCGGCTTTGGCCAAAGTACGGTTCACCAAGTGAAAGCTTTGGTTCCCCCGATCATGGAGAAATCTTAAAATCCCTAAAATTTGTTTATTGACCCCTACGGCAACAACTCTGAGCCGATCAACAGGCGCGGAACTTTCTGCTAACAGACCAGCCACAATTTGGGCATGGCCAACCGCACCCCGGCTGAGGCGGGTTTCTGTCCTAACACGCTTACCCACACGAAGAGCGGCCTGAAACATCTTGTGGAGTCCGCCAGAAAGTGGGCCAGCGAGGCGGGCTTCTTCGTACGCACGTTTCACTTGGCTTTGAATTTGATTTTCACCGAGCAAGGGAGATTCTAGACCGCTCACCACTCTAAAGAGGTGCTCAAGGATGGCTGGTTCGGGCAAACCTTCGCCTTCGTAAACCTCTACTCTGTCGCAAGTCGATAAACTAACGCGCGCTAGCGGGTGATCACCCACACCTTCCTTGAGAATCTTTTCCCGCTCTTCTAACGTTGAAGAAGCGTCTACACCACGAAAGACGATCACTGTAAAACCTTCTGAAACATACCAATTCTAAAATAGCTTGGTGTTCCGTTAGGGTCAACGGTTTCCAAACGCACTGGTTTCTTCAATGGCGCGCCGCTGATCTGCCGAGGGGTCGACGAGAAATCCTCGCGAAAGCCAAACAGGGGCCTGTTCGACCACGACGGTGGCCTTATAGGGCACATGTTCGTAGAACCACCGGGCATCGGGTACGGTTAAATGAAAACAGCCATGGGAGGCTTCATGCAGAAGTGACGCAGAAACTTCAGGGAGGACATGATGGTGTTCGTCCATGGGGACACTGTGAAAAAGGTAAACACCATTTCCTAGCCACGAAACCCAATAAGCCGCGCCCTCTTTATACTGGGCCGCGTAAAACCACGTGCCCCGTTTGTGCTGGATGTGATACACCCCGAGCGGTGACTCATCCCCAGGAATACTTTCCATTCCCGAGGATGTGGCCATGATGTAAATCACCCGTGAACCATTCAAGATATAGACCAATTGTTGGCTGATACTGACATCCACCCAAAGTTTTTCTCCGGGCCTGAGGTAAGGATAGGGGCCTCCCGAAGGACGAAAGGGATTATACCGTTGAAACACACCGTCGAGCACAGAAGGTACCGGCGGCGGGGTATTATGGTCGGTCGCCCGCAAACCCCACGCTTGACCAGCCACGCTAGCTAACAAAACTATAGCACCCGCTATAGACCATATCTTCATCCTAGTCCCCCTTTTGCAAACCGTGCAGACACGCCTTGGTAACAGAACCCTTCAAGGTTTAATAGTACCTCTCCAGGTTAGTAACAAATTTAACTTGACTTTTCCAGACATATCGTCGATCATGACTATGGTTCTTAGAAAAAAGTGAGAACTTTCTTTTCCCGCTGTTCGGTTCGGTTCCTGGAGACGCAAGTTCGCTTCGTTCGCTAAGCCCCGAGAAATGGAAAAGGGCTTATCGTCGATAAGCGATATTCTGCGGTAAATCCGCATCCAAGGAGCCTATTATGGCTAAAAAAATCTACGTCGGAAACCTGAGCTACCACACCACCGATGACACCCTCCGCAATACTTTTTCGCAGTTCGGTGATGTTGTGTCTGCTAACATCATTATTGATCGTTACACCGGCAATTCAAAGGGTTTCGGCTTTGTCGAAATGTCGTCTGACCAATCCGCTTCAGCCGCCATTGCTGGTCTGAATTCCAAAGAACTCGATGGCCGCCAACTTCGTGTGAACGAAGCCAACGAAAAACCTGCCCGCGACAGCGGCCGCTGGTAAGCAGTTTTTTCTCGCTAGACGGCGGTCTTCGTATATACTGTGAGTATGTATGTTACCACGGTAGATTATGAAGTTCGTCCTGATGCCTGCCGGGAAGCCTGCAGGCTCTGGACTGAAACCGTCGTCGAAGCGGCGCGGGAGCGTCCTGGCTTTATTAAGCTAGAATTGCTATCCCGCGAAGGACACCTTTTGGCGATTGGCTCTTGGGAGCATCGCGATTTTGCTCGGTCTTTTTTCGAAACCGGGATTTTTCAAACCCTTACAGAACGTCTTAAGCCGTACCTACTGAGCGATCCGACTCCGCTAGAATGGAACCCCGAGGTTTTTCTTGAACGCTAGTCGACGCACCTTTTTTATTTTTCTGCTTTTTGTTTTAACGTTTTTTGGCTTAACTGACAGTCTTTGGGCCTTTAAGCCAACTTTTAGCTGGTCGACTGGTACGTTTTTTCAAACAGGTCAGGTTCGCGAACTCGTGTTTACCGACCCGATAACTGGCACCCTAACGAGTCGTCTTGAATGGCCGATTCCGGCGACGGCAGGCGTATGTGATTCCTTTACAGCACACTGGCTACCATGGCTGGATACGAAAGTTTCGGCTGCACTTGCCCTAGCTTCCGCCACCGGGTCCATGACCGATCAAGACTGGAATATCAGCGGCCTTATCACCGGCACAAACGTCAATGCCCTTTCTACATGGCCTCAAACGAATCTTGACGAGTCTGAACAAGTTGATCTTTCGGTCGGTTTTCCCCTAAAAAACACGCTTTTACCTCTCGAATGGCGTCCCGACCTTGGTTTCTTATACCGCCGCCAGATCTGGAGTGCCTGGGGACCTTCCCAAACCGTCGCCACGTCAGTTTCGAACCCTGCAATCACACAAACCTATCCACTCCCTTCAGGAGTCCAGGTCCGCTACACCCTTCAAAGCTTTATCCCCTATTTAGGCTTAGGCACATCGTATCGCGACTCTCAATGGACACTCGGTGGCGCGATCGATGGCTCGTTATTCCCATTTTATCAGGACCAAGATTTTCATATTCCCAATGGTTATCGCTTTGTCGACAATATTTTTGGCGGGTTTTGGCTCCGTCCCCGCGTTTACGCAGATTGGCATTCTGGGTGGGGAAATTGGCGACTGAGTGTTTCTTACGAGCTGTCACGATTCTCGCGGGGCGACACGTATCAGACTTCGCTTACCAGCTACGTGTATTATGCAATCTACCCAAACGACTCCGGCAGTGAATCGGATATTTTTACGATCGCCCTGACCTGGTCGCCAAATTCGTAGTCCAAAGAACAATTCCAGAATATACTAGCAGTACCAAAGGGGGCGACATGGCACATTACAACATAGGTTTTGATTTGGGCGGCACCAAGATGCTTGCTGGGCTCGTGGATGCCGAGCTCCGAGTCGTCGAAACGGTAAAACGAAAAAGTAAAAGCGAAGCCGGGGCTGAAGCGGTATTCCAAGATATTGTCGGAACCTTGCAGGAACTGCTAGAAAAAGCCGGAAAAAAGCCGGAAGAAATCGGCGCCATTGGCCTGTCAGTCCCCGGAATTCTCGACCGCAAAAAGGGCGTTGTGGTTCGGACACCAAACCTTGGGTTTTCGGATTTCCCCTTAGTAGCGAGGTTAAAAGAACACCTCCCCGTTCCTGTAATCCTTGAAAATGACGTTAATGCCGGCGTTTGGGGCGAGTTCGTTGCCGGCGCCGCACGAGGCTATCGTCATGTTTTGGGGGTCTTTCCGGGGACTGGAATCGGTGGTGGGCTTATTATAAACGGTGATTTGTACCTCGGCGCGGGCGGAAATGCTGGCGAAATCGGGCATATGGTGATCCAATGGGACGGCGCCCTATGCGGTTGTGGTCAACGGGGCCATATCGAGGCCTTAGCCAGCCGTGGAGCAATGGCAAAAGAGGCCGCGGGCCTGGTAGCCAATGGCACGCTCACCGGTGATTATGCCCAGCTCGGCGCAGATATTAAGGCGTTTAGTTCCAAAATTTTTGCCCAAGGGATCAAAGAAGAAAATCCCGCGATCACGGGAATAGTCGATCGCGCCGCCGAGCTTTTAGGCGTCCATATCGGTGGTTGCCTTAACCTTCTCAACCCTGAATTGGTTTTAATCGGCGGTGGTTTGATTGAGAAGCTCGGAGACTATTATTTAAAGCGGATAGAAAAAGCCATGCGTTCCTCCGCTTGGAATTTTGTGGCTCAGGATGCGCATATTAAAGCGGCCACTCTGGGGGACCATGCCGGCATCATTGGTGCCGCTGATTTAGCTCACAGGACTTCGGAAAAGAAAGGAAAAGCCTCGGTATGAGCACTCAGCCTCCTAAGCTGGCCGCCGTCATCAATGTCGGCTCATCTTCCATCCGGATGGTCATTGCTGAGATTCTTGACAAGGGCGAGATTCGCTTTGTCGAGCAAGCCATAAAGTTTCTCAGTTTAGGTCGAGAAGTCTACACCGACGGCTCCATCCATAAAAAAACGTTCGGTCAAGCCATTCAGATCTTTCTTCAGTACAAGGAATTGTTAGCCACCTACGGCATTCTTCCTGAGCAAACCCGCTGTATTGGGACAGCCGCGCTCAGGGATGCCCGCAATCAAGACAATTTTGTTGATCGCATCGAAGTGCGGACTGGGTTCCATATCAAAGTGCTCAATGGGATTGAAGAAAATCGTCTATCGTACATGGCCGTTCAATACGCCTTGCGACACCAATGGGCCCAGGTATCACGACACAACTCTATCATTGCCGAGGTTGGCGGCGGTAGCACAGAGCTGATCCTCCTCCGGAGGGGAATGATCTGCGCGGTTCACTCGCTCAGCTTTGGTACTATCCGCATCGAAGAAAGTTATCGTGGCAGTCTAGAAGGCGATATTACCCCCCGTACACTCAGGCAAAGTTTGCATAGCACCAACAAGATTCTTGATGATGAACTCAAGCTCACCTCCGTCAAGGTATTTATCGGTGTGGGTAACTACGCCCGTCAAGCCGCCGAAATTCTCAAAGCACCCGATGAGCCAGGGGCTTGGCGAGTGTCCAAAGATGCCTGGCTACAATTGTCACAACAAATTCAGAAGATGAGTCCCGACGAAATTGTTCGTCGCTACGGTTTACCCTCTTCGGCAGCCGAAGGGTTTGCTAGCGCTCTTCAAGCTTTTTATTTTATTCTTGATGAAACGGAAGCCGAAGAACTATTAATACCCAAGGTGGGCTTTTCAGAAGGCCTTCTGGTCGAAATGGGGCCAGGCGTCGACAGTGCTATTCAGAGTCGGTTTTTAAATCAGGTCCGTGCCAGTGCTCTCAGCCTAGGCAAGAAATTCCATTTTGATATCGAGCATGCCCGCCATGTTGCTGAGCTATCCCTCTCGATTTTTGATCAGATGATGAGCGACCATAGCCTTTCGCAACACGAACGCCTGCTTTTAGAGGTTGCGGCGCTTCTTCATGATATTGGGACCTACATTAAGCCCTCGGGCCATCATAAACATAGTCAGTACCTTGTCGAAAACTCTGAGCTTTTTGGTCTTTCGCCTGATGAAATTGTTATCGTTGGTAACGTGGTTCGGTACCATCGCAAATCCATGCCGTTACCCACACACCCGAGCTACATGGCCCTCCCCCGGGAGTCCCGTTTGATCGTGCTCAAGCTGGCGGCCATTCTTAGAGTGGCTGACGCCTTAGACCGCGGGCATTCCCAAAAGGTGGCAAACCCACGATTGTCGCGTCATGATGACCAAATGCGCATTACCGCCGACTATACAGCCGATGTGGCTTCGGAGCGGTTTAGTTTGGCTGAAAAAAGTGATCTTTTCGAAGAAGTTTTTGGCTGGAAGACTGTTCTGATATAGATTCTATAGGATTTCAAAATGCTTGAGGAGCAGGATCGATGAGCGACGTTGCCCCATATTTTAACCGCGAGTTAAGCTGGATTGAGTTCAATAGGCGTGTCTTAGATGAGGCACGACAAGAGTCAGTCCCCCCCTTAGAAAAAATCAAATACTTAGCCATCGTCAGTTCGAACTTTGATGAGTTTTTTATGGTGCGCGTCGCTTCGGTGCGCCGTGCCGTTAAAGGGGGTGATCGGTGGCCAACTCAGCTAGCGGAAACTCCTTCACAAACACTTAAGTTAGTTCATAACCTCTACCGGAAAACTTATGAAGAGCAGTATCAACTTTGGGATGAAATCCGCTCGCTTTTAGCTGAACGAGGTATCCGTCGTCTTGTTCCCAGTGAATTTCGGCCCGAACAGCTCAATTTTGTTCGTGAACGCTTTCAAAAAGAACTTTTCGACGTGCTTTCACCGGTGAAAATCGAAGATAATCGGCCCTTTCCCTTTACCGGCAACCTGAGGCTAAACCTGGCGTTTTTGCTCAGTGGCGGTAGCCCCGAAGTGGGCAAGATGATTATGGTCGAGGTTCCGGCCTACCTCGATCGCCTGGTGTGGTTGCCTGATGACCGGCCCGGTGCAAGCTTTGCCTTTATTGAGGATATTGTTGGGCTTTTTGTGGAACAGCTCGTTCCCGGCTACCAAATTCGTGGCCGAGTCGAGTTTCGGATCACTCGTGATGCAGACATTCCGGTCGATGAAGAAAAAGAAGAAGATTTTGTTGAAGCTATGGCGCGCATCCTGCAGAATCGAATGCATTCTCACCCCATGCGTTTGGAAGTACGGGGAAATAATGAAGAACTCATCAACCGTTTAACGGCGGCCCTCGACATCGACGCCGATGCCGTTTTTCCCATTCCCGGCCCCCTTAACCTTAAGGACCTATTCAGTTTGGCCACGGTTAGCGGCTATGACGAACTCAAGTTCCCCGTTTGGGAGTCTCGCCGCCCCCTTCCCGACGATGAGGATATTTGGGATTGGATCCGGACGGAAGACCGATTATTGTTTCTACCCTATGAATCTTTCACGCCCGTAATTCGGCTCCTTTCAGAAGCCGCCGTAGACCCCGACGTTCTCGCGATTCGCATGACGCTTTACCGTACCTCTGGCGATTCTCCGATTGTCCATGCGTTAGCTCAAGCGGCGCGCGAAGGCAAACAGGTGATGGTCCTGGTCGAGCTAAAAGCACGCTTTGATGAAGAGCAGAATATCAGCTGGGCCCGTACCCTTGAACAGTCCGGTTGCACTGTCATTTACGGTGTTGAGGGCCTAAAAGTCCACGCCAAGGCTTTACTTATCGTACGCCGAGAAAGCGATGGGATACGACGTTATGTTCATTTAGGGACCGGCAACTACAATGAGAAAACGGCTAAACTCTATGGGGATTTTGGCCTGTTCACGGCGCGTTCGGACTACACTTTTGAAGTAGCGCAGTTTTTCAACGCCATAACGGGTTACTCTTCGATTGGGCGGATGCATTACCTGGTCATGGCCCCCCACAACCTCAAGTCGAAACTTTTATCGCAACTGGAAGGCCTGACCCAGCAAGCCCGCCAAGGCGTATCGTGCCGAATACGGGCAAAAATGAACTCGTTGGCGGACGAAGATATTATCCAAGCCCTTTATAGGGCCAGTCAGGCGGGAGTAAATATTCTCCTCAACGTTCGGGGTATCTGTATGCTAGTGCCCGGAAAAGACTTCAGTGCAAACATCCACGTCATCAGCATCGTCGACCGTTACTTGGAACATGCCCGTGTCTTTATTTTTCAGGCAGGAGAAACGGAAGAAGTCTTTTTGTCTTCCGCTGACTGGATGTTTCGCAACCTGGAACGCCGTGTGGAATTGATGTTCCCTATCCTATATCCGCCACTCAAAGAGCGTATTAAAAGCGCTGTTGAGGTCTGGCTGCACGATAACGTCAAAGCACGAGTTTTAACCAGCGAGGGCAACTGGATCCGGCGCCAACCCGGTTTGACAGATGACGGGACCCTGCAGGATGAGCTGAGAGCGCAAGACGTTTTTCATCGTCAGGTAGAACAAGAACGGCGTATGGAACGTAGCGCTCCTAAACGGGATTTGATCGCGAGAAGGAAACCTAAGAATTCCTGACATTCTTTGCTATGAATTCTCGGGGTAATGCGGTAAATTATCTCCATCGCGGAGGTAATATGGAGATTTCTTCTTTGGAGGCCTTGGCGGCATCTGTGCGTTCTCTATCCATGGACGCTGTTCAGGCCGCCAATTCAGGCCACCCGGGGATGCCCCTAGGGTGTGCCGATCTGGGGGCCTTACTGTACGGTGAAGTTCTAAAACATGATCCTTCTCAGCCCCAATGGATCGATCGCGATCGTTTTATCTTGTCGGCGGGCCATGGGTCAATGTTGCTTTACTCGCTTCTACACCTTACCGGCTACGGGTTACCCCTTGAGGAGTTGAAGAAATTCCGTCAATTAGGGAGTAAGACTCCAGGCCATCCCGAGTATGGTTGGACTGTAGGCGTCGAGACAACGACAGGACCGTTAGGGGCCGGCTTCAGCAACGCTGTGGGTTTTGCCATTGCCGAAACCAAACTTGCGGCCGAATTTAATACTCCCGAACACACTGTCATTGACCATTACACCTATGCTCTTGCCGGCGATGGCTGCCTTATGGAAGGGGTCAGTGCCGAAGCTGCTTCGTTAGCCGGACACTTAGAATTGGGTAAGCTCATTGTGTTTTACGATTCCAACGGCATCACCATCGAAGGTCATACGGATATTGCGTTTACCGAAGATGTCGGCCAACGCTTTGAAGCTTACGGCTGGCAAGTGCTTAAAGGGAGTGCCCACGATATTTCACAGATGATGACCCTCATCAGCGAGGCAAAAGCCGAAAAGAAACGCCCTTCGTTGTTGATTCTCACCAGCACTATTGGCTTTGGCTCTCCCCATAAAGCGGGTACGCACGACGTCCACGGGACCCCCCTAGGTGCAGAGGAAATCAAAGCGACCAAGAAGAACTTAGGTTTACCTGAAGACGAGCAGTTTTATATTGTTCCCGAGGCGTTACGCTATACCGCACAAAAAGCCACTCCCTGGAAGGCGGCGCGTGAGACATGGGAAAAAACCTTTGCGGCCTGGGCCAAAGTCAACCCTGAGCTAAAGGCCAAGTGGGACAAATTTTTTGCTGACCCAACAACCTTAGTGGATTACGCCGAAGAACCCAGCTTTGCCTTGGGCGAGGCTGTCGCCACTCGTGTGGCTGGTGGCAAGAGCTTGAATGCGTTCGCCAAAGTCATGCCTGGTTTAACCGGAGGCTCGGCGGACCTGGCTCCTTCAAATAATACCGCTCTACCCTTTGGTGAGTATTCGGCCCAAAATCGTCTTGGTCGAACTTTCCACTTCGGGGTACGTGAACACGGTATGGGCGGCGTTGTTAATGGGATGAACCTCCATGGCGGACTTCGCGCTTTTGGGGCAACCTTCCTGGTCTTTGCGGACTATATGCGTCCGCCGCTCCGTTTGTCGGCTATCATGGGTCTCCCGTCGCTTTTCGTTTTTACTCACGACTCACTGTTTGTTGGTGAAGATGGACCGACCCACCAGCCCATTGAGCATGCAGAAGCACTTCGCGCTATTCCGCGCTTGCTTGTTCTTCGGCCCGGAGACGCGCAAGAAACCTTCCTGGCATGGAAGCTGG
>JAJXVP010000297.1 GCA_021782055.1 bacterium
CCATTAACACAAAAAAGACCAGCGGTTTTAAAAATAAGTACCGTAACGCCGATGTTTTGTTGCTGGACGATATCCACGACCTTCAGCGCAAACGCGAAACGCAAGAAGAGCTGTTTAACACCTTCAATGCCCTTTACCAGTCAAAAAAGCAACTGGTTTTTACGTGTGACCGCCCCCCGCAAGAGTTACGTGACTTTACCGACCGCCTCTTGAGCCGTCTTACCCTGGGTATTAACGCCGACCTGCAGATCCCTACCTGGGAAACCCGCATGGTGATTTTGAAAAAGAAAGCTGAAGTCCGGCAACTAAAGGTGTCAGACGACGTTCTTGAAATCATTTCTCGAAAAATCACAACAAACATCCGCGACTTAGAGTCTGCCCTAAAGCAAATTTCTGCCTATGCTGAACTCACCAGCCGTGATTTGACAGTAGAGGTAACCCAAACTCTTCTCAAAAATATCTTTGCGGGGCCCGTTCAACAGAGCATCCCCATGGATCTGGTCATGAAAGTTGTTGCCGAGTTCTTTAAAATGAGTGTTTCGGACCTCAAAGGAAAAAAACGAACGCAAGCGATTACCCAGCCTCGGCAAATCGCGATGTACATTATTCGCGAAATGACCGAGTTTTCGACCACCGAAGTGGGCATCGAGTTCGGCGGCCGTGACCATACCACGGTCATGCACGCTGTCCAAAAGATCGTCGACAAGCTAAAAACTGAACCCAATTTTGATATTGTGATTCAAAACATCATGCGTACCATTCGGGAACGGGCCAACGCTTCGTGATGAGTAGCAAAACATCCGGATTTTCTGTTATATTCTTGTGGAAAATCCGGGATAACGGAAAGCTCTTGGGGAAATGTGGAAAAAACCGGTATAACTTCTCACAGGGATGTGGAAAGATATTTGCCGTTGGGAAAAGCACTTGAAAGCTTATCCACAGATTCCCAGACACTACTACTATTACTACTGTTTTATAAATAGAAATTTAGAAGAAGGAGCCTTTTTATGAAGTTTGCCTTGGAACGCAACGTTCTGCTCAAAGAAGTTTCGATTGCCCAGGAAATTATTTCTGTCAAGAACGCCATGTCGATCCTCAGCAATGTTCTTCTTGAGGTAAAAGATGGCTTTTTGACCATCAAAGCCACTGACCTGAAGGTCGCCTTTGAAACTCGTCTGCCAGTGGCAGCTGAACAAGACGGCATAACCACCGTCTATTGTGAAAAACTCTTAGGTATTCTTCGCTCTTTACCCGACCGAGAGATTGGTTTTGAACTTCGTGACGGCAAACTCTTTATCAAGCCCGTGGGAACGACTATCGATTTTCAACTCAAGAGCATCTCGAGCGATAAGTTCCCCGAAATAAAAGATCCTGAAAATGCCGTATGGTTTGACCTCCCCCAGGCCGAAGTCCTTGAAATGATCAGCCAGACAATTTTTTCGGTGTCGGATGATGAAACGCGCTACTTTATGAACGGAATTTATTTGGAACGAAAAGGCGACAAAGTGGCGATGGTCGCTACCGACGGTCGAAGACTTTCGTATATCGAAAAGCCTGCTAACGGTCTCCCCGAGTTCCCCGGAATCATCGTACCCCCAAAAACGATGAATTTGATTCGCAAGCTGGCTTCTGGACAGGGCGTGATGAGCATGTCTGTCGGAGACAAACAGTTGTTCGTTCGTTTTGACAATCAAAAAATTTCGTCGAACCTTATTGACGGCCAGTTCCCGAATTATTCTCGCGTCATTCCCGAAAGCCAAAACTTTACGATCGGTCTTAAGCGCGAAGAGTTCAGCGAAGCCCTTAAGCGCGTTTCTTTACTTTCGGAACAAAAAGCCAAACGGGTCTTTATCACGGTGGGTGACGGTAACCTGATGGTGAACACCGAAGAAAGCGACCTGGGTATGGCTAAAGAAGAGATTCCCTGTGATTTTTCGGGTGACCAGACAACCATTGCTGTGAACTACAACTTTTTGCTTGACCCTTTGCGCGTTCTAGGTTCCGAGAGGATGGCGTTGGAATTCACCGATTCTAAGCGGGCAATGACTCTACGCCCCGAACCTGCCCGAGACTTTTTTCATATCGTTATGCCCATGCAGATGGATTAATGGGTTTTACCCGACTTCGATTTTTCCAGTTTCGTAACCTGCAAGATGAGGAAATTTCCCTGGGTAACGCCAGGGAAATTTTTTTGGTCGGGCAAAATGGTCAAGGAAAGACCAATTTTCTCGAAGCCCTTTACCTTCTTTGCTACGGTTCGTCTTTTCGTACCAAAGTGGATACGCAATTATGCCGGTGGGGTTCACCTCACTTCAGCCTTCAGGCAGATTTTTCGCGTGATGGTGAAACTCATACCGCGGGACTAAAAGTTACCGAAGAAGGAAAAGCGTTTTTATGGGACCGCGAGCCGGTACGTGACCGCAAAGACATGGTACGCGAAATGCCCTGCGTGGCGTTTACCCACGAAGATTACCTATTTGTTCAAGGAACCCCCGAGCATCAGCGTTTCTTTTTTGATCAGACCTTGTCGCTTTTTGATTCTTCTTACATCGATAACTTGCGACATTATCGAAAGCTTCTTAAAACGCGCAATTTTTTACTTGGCTCAGACCCGGGCGGGGCTCTTCCGGTTTGGGAGGATCAGCTAATCCGTAAGGGTTTAGAGCTGGTGGAGGCGCGTCAACGTTTGATTGAAGAGTTCAATGAAGTGTTTCCCGAACTATTTGCCGCCATCTCGGGCTTGGAAAAGCTCGAAATTCGCTACCGGCCCTCGTGGAAAGGTTCGCATGAAGGTCTAGTTCAGCAGTTGGAACAATCCCGGGCCAAAGAACAAGAAACAGGGTATACCACGACAGGGCCGCATCGGGATCGGTATGTATTCGCCCTTGAAGGCCGTGACTTTGCCCAGACGGCTTCTACTGGCCAGGTGCGTTTGGTCTCGCTGTTGCTCCGATCGGCACAAGCTCGTTTTTCGGCCAGAAAGTCGGGCAAATTACCCCTGCTTTTGTTTGACGACGTGCTTTTAGAGCTAGATGGTGAAAAGCGACAACGATTTTTGGCCCAACTGCCGAGTTCTGAACAAGCGTTTTTTACCTATTTGCCCGAAGAGCACCCCAACAGTAGTAACGACCCCTTGATTCTTAAAGTTCAGAACGGTAGGTTCGAAAAAGATGGATGAGCAAAGGCTAAAAGCGTACCTAGAATCTTTAATTTCGCAGAGGTCTGGTGCTGTAGGAAAAGAGTCTTTTCAACTGGTCAGCCGCTGGGAGTCCGTTTTGTCGGAGGTTCCCGGGTTGGCAAAACGTCACCCTGCACGCCATTGCCGCATTGAGGATTGGAAAAACAACGTCGTGACGGTGACCGCGGATCATCCGGCTTGGCTTCAACTGCTTCAGCTGTACGAGGGTCCGTTGTTGGCTAGTTTACGGCGTCGTGTTCCTGAACTAAAAATAACCGGTTTAAAGTTTCGCTACGGGGATCTGCCTGAGCCTAGGGAAGAGCCAAAAACAAAAGTTGTTCCCGAGCCAGTTTCTGCCGAAGAAGAAATGAAGCGCCAAGCCCTGCTGCAAGAACTTGAAGAGCTTATAAAACAGCATCGCGGGTGAATGCACTTGGCAAAGATAAAAAAAACCGATATTCTACCCAGGCTAAATTTCGGGATGTAGCGCAGGGGTAGCGCATCACGTTCGGGACGTGAGGGTCGCTGGTTCAAATCCAGTCATCCCGAG
>JAJXVP010000039.1 GCA_021782055.1 bacterium
GAATGTAAGTATCGGGGATGAAACCCGAATAGTCCAGCTCCATATAAATTTCTTCGATTTCTTCGGTTTTCTGGTCGGTTTTCGCGGCGACAGCTTCGTTCAACAACCTGAGGTACATCTCAAAACCAACCGACAAAATGTCTCCGGACTGTTCGGCTCCTAAAAGGTTACCAGCCCCCCGAACCTCTAGATCTTTCATGGCGATCTTGAACCCAGCCCCCAATTCCGTAAAGTCCGAGATAACTTGCAGACGTTTCATCGCGAGCTCGGTCAAAGCGCGTCCATCGGGATACAACAGGTACGCAAAGGCGACCTTACCTGACCTGCCTACCCTGCCCCTCAGCTGGTATAACTGACTTATACCGTACATATCGGCGCGATCAATAATGATGGTATTAACGTTGGGAATGTCGATCCCGTTTTCGACGATAGTTGTCGAGACTAACACATGAAAGTTGCCATGGATAAAATCGTGCATGACCTCTTCGAGGTCCTTGGGGTCCATTTGGCCATGGGCACTGCGAATCAAAAGTTCGGGGAGAAGTCGACGGAGGTACAGCTCGTTCGCTTCGAGGGTTTCTATCCGGTTGTGAAGAAAGAACACCTGGCCGCCTCGTTCCACCTCCCGCCGAATCGCCTTGGCCACCACGTCATCTGAAAATTCTTGCAAAAAGGTTTCAATGGGGTGACGGTTATGCGGGGCCGTGCGCAAAACCGACATGTCGCGAATTTTGAGCAGACTCATGTGCAGAGTTCGGGGAATCGGGGTTGCGCTCATCGCCAGACAGTCAATCGAGGCTTTGAGTTCCTTGAGGCGTTCTTTGTCTTTAACACCAAAGCGTTGTTCCTCGTCGATGACCAAAAGTCCAAGATTTTTAAACACGACATCTTTTTGCAAAAGGCGATGCGTTCCGATGACCACGTCTAATTCTCCTTTGGCCAGCTTGGCCAAAGTCGTTTTTTGCTCTGCTTTGGGAACAAACCGTGACAGCATACCGATGCGAACAGGAAAGCGCCCAAACCTGTCTTGAAAGTTTTCAAAATGCTGTTCTGCCAGAATAGTGGTCGGGGCCAAAAATGCGACCTGTTTGCCCCCAACGACAGCCTTAAAGCAAGCCCGCATAGCTACTTCGGTCTTGCCATAGCCGACATCGCCGCATAACAGACGGTCCATCGGTCGCGGGGATTCCATGTCCGCTTTAATCTCGGCAATCGCCCTGAGCTGATCTTCAGTTTCATCAAAGGGAAACGCCGCTTCGAACGAGGCCTGCCAGTCGTTATCGGCACCAAAGGTATGGCCTTGCGCGTTTTGGCGTTTCGCGTACAAGGTAATCAGACGGTCAGCTAGCTCTTCAACCGATTTCTTGGCACGGCTTTTTTTATTTTCCCATGATTTTCCGCCCAGGGTATCTAAGCGGGGCTCCTTGCCTTCGGAACCAATGTAGCGTTGAATCAGGTTGATCTGTTCAATGGGCAAAAAGATGGTTTCTTCGCCACCGTACTCGATCTTGATGTAGTCACGTTCGTTACCGGCCACTCGAACCCGTTCAATACCCAAAAAACGGCCAATCCCGTAGTTAATATGGACAACAAAATCGCCGGGGCTAAGGTCAACAAACGAATCGAGGGCCTGAGTTTGCGCGGTTTTTAACGAGGCGGGGCCTTTGCGTTTTCGCCCAAAGATCTCGTTTTCGTGAATAACGGCGATTTTGCCTCGCGACAAAACAAACCCCGACGAAATCCGTGCGGGAACAACCTGGGCACCCGAGTCTTTTAAAAGAAATTCTAGCCGCTGGGCCTGGGATGGCGACCCCGCCACAACAAAGACCTGGTACCCCGCTGTTTTTAAGTTGATGACTTCATCTTTAAAAAACGGAATATTGCCAAAGTAGGCGCGTGGTGGCTCACACGACAAATGGTGACGCGGCTCGGGCGAATCCTCGACATGAAGCGCGGGAAACTGTGCCCGGCGCGGTACCTCACGCAAAAATTGATCCCAGGGAAAAAACACCTGCTCAGGGTCGGGCACCAACAGCCCCTGACTGCGAGCCTGTTGATACATCTGCTTGGTTTCTTTACGCAGAGTATCCCAGACACTGTTGAGTTTTTCCCACTCAGGGAACAAAAAAATCGCTGTTTCGTCAGCGTAAGACCACAGCGGCGTCGGTTTTTCTTCTGCAAAGGGGTAAAAGAGTTCTACACCCCGAAAATCACCGGTTTCGCGCAAGGCTTCGTGGTACGAAAGCCATTCTGTACCCCAACCAAGACGCTCGGCGGCGGCATCCACCTGGCTTAACGAGGCCTCGTCCCAGACAACTTCGCGGGCGGGGTAGACAACTAACTCATCCATCGCCCCTTTTGACGACTGGGTCACCGGGTCAAAATGTTTAATATCTTCGATGGTATCAAACCCAAAGACCAAACGTGCCGCCTGCTCTTCGCCGGGTAAAAACAGATCAAGCACCTCGCCTCGCAGGGCGAACTCGCCGGGAACAGTGACACGAGGAACCCGTAGGTACCCCAGCTGAACCAGCCGTTCGGCGGTTTTTTGTACGTGAATGGTGTTCCCCTTGCGAAAGGTCGTCATTTTTGCCTTCCACGAGCTGGGGGACGGCACAGGAAACAGCAAACTCCGCACACTGACAACCACCAACCGGGGTTCGCGGCGCGACAGACGAGACAACAGGCGCGAGCGTGCCCCAAAGATACTGGCCTGCGCGCTGATGCCCTGGTAGAGCAAGGTTCCCCACCAGGGAAGGATCTCGGGTTCCATCCCCAAGGCGGTCAGGTCGTCGGCCCAAGTTTCGGCCTCAGCGTCGGTGGCGGTGACTAAAAACAGCGTCCCCGGTGTTTCGCGGGTCAACTGCGCCAAAACTGGGGCCAGAAAGAACCCCTGCGCGCCTTCGATATTGAGGGGGAACTTTCCCCGGCGCCAGTCGGCCAAAAGGCCTTGAAACGCCTCATCTTTCTTTAAAATCTGAGAAATCGCATTCGCTAGTAAGGTAATCATGATATCTTCCGACAATGGAACCAGAGTCATGGGAGGTGACAACCCTTGAAACGGTTCCTAAGTTTGGTCGTATTTTGCCTTTCGGCCTTCGGGGCCTTTGCGGCAGGAACCCAGACCCTTCGGTTTTCTTTACGATATTACGATAAAACAGTCTACTCAACCAACCCCGATTTGCCCATCACCCTGCAGGTAAATCTGCGGAACGTCGGAGACTCGCCGGTTTGGTTTAGCCTGCCTAACCAGCCGGTCTTTCAGTTGGCGTTTCATGTGATGTCTGCGGGACGGACGGGTTTGTATCTGCCGAATTCTGAAAAATATAATGAAAGCCGCTTTAGCAATCAGCCGGTGTTCTTTCGTAACATCACGATTCAACCCGGTGAGGAGTTTTCGTACCTGGTCAACCTGCGGGATTTCGTGACCATTCCCCATAGTGGTATCTACACCATTCAGGGGGAGTTCCACCCCAACCTACTTCCGGAATATCAGGGCGGCCTCAGCGATTCGAACTCCAATGGCTCCGACCCGGGCTCACCTTCGGACGTGGTGCTGACGTCAAATATCTTGACGCTGGTTGTTAGGCCCTCCCTCCCCGATTCGGGGATCTTGGCGTATCAAGAGAATATTGACCGGGGTACCCAAGAAATTCTGCGAAAGGAACATTTAAGCCCCGACGACGTTGTGCGTTACCTGCTCGAAGCCCGCCAGGCCGACAAAGAAGCGCGGTTCTTTTTGTATTTGAGCCTCGAAGACCTCTACAAACGTTCGCCTTTATACCGCCGCACTTACCTTGCGGCGTCGGCGGAGGAACGCGAACGGATCTTGACCGCCTTTAGGCATGACCTGTGGAAGCGCGAGACGGCCCTGTCGAAAGTACCCAGTGCTTTTGAAATTCTTTCGACGTCGTACACCGAAACTGAGGCCACTGTCACAGCCCAGCTGAAGTTCGATGCCGGTGATTACTTAGAAATTCGTCAGTACACCTACGCGCTCCATAAACGCAACGGTTATTGGGAAATTTATGACTATCAGGTTCGCAATGTCGGAACCGAAAGGAAGGGACGTCTATGATCCTCATGATGGTCAAAAACGAAGGCAAGCTAGCCTCGGGTCTTGCGCGGGCCCTAGCCCCCTATGGGGTGAATGTGATTCATTACCGTCACCCTCTTAAAGCCCTGGATAACCTGACGGAAACCGACCCCCGCATCATTTTGTTTGATTGGGTAGACTTTCCGCGTCATTGGAAAATTCTTGTAAAGTACCTTCGCGAGGAATTTCCTAAAGACGAAAAAGTGGTCCTTTTATTTGGCGAAACTCATCCCCCGCTAGAAGAAGCCAACAAAGCCCTCTTTTTAGGGGTCAATGGGCTGTTACAGTATGACGGTTCACCCGCCAGCTTAGCCGATAAAATTCGCGAAGTGTTCTTGCGCTATGGCACTTTTGAAGAGGACCCTGGTTCAACGTCTTTGACCAAAGCAGGGGCTCTAATGAGTTTTGTCTTTCGGCACCCCCGCCGCAAGCAACTGGTAACAGGGGTCTTTTTACATCTCGAAGAAGACGCTGCGACCTTTAAGCCCGACTTTGGTCACGAGACCGCCGATCTTAACGCGGGAGATGAACTGATTGATGGCTCGTTGCGCCTCTTTGACGCCCTCATCGCGCTCAATGCCCGCGTGATCCGCAATACCGGCCAACTCCACCTTGCCCTTCAGCCGAGCAGGAGCGAAGATGCCCGTCTGCTTCGTGAAAAACTGCATAGCTTTGAACAGGAGCCGTTGTCATGAAACGCCCTATCCTTTTTACCCTCTTAGTGCTTTTAACCGCGTTGGTTGTCAGCGCGGAAAGCGTCGCGGTGAAACCTCATCAAACCCTGTGGTCCTTGTCCCGCCAGTACGGAGTAAGTGTCGCTCAACTCAAAGCATGGAACCACCTCAGTTCCAACGTCGTCTATGCGGGGCAACAGCTCAAAGTCAGCCAAGATTCTGCCTTAACCCAGCCAGTATCATTGAATGGCCCGGCAAACACCGACCTCACACCGTTCCGGTATACGGTGCACAGCGGCGATAGCCTTTTAGCCCTGTCGCAGCGCTGGGGGACCTCGTTGGGGGAACTGCGGCGGCTGAACGGTCTAAGCGAAGACACGCTGTGGGTTGGGGAACGCCTCTACATTCGTCGTCCTCAAGGAATCACCTTTTACACTGTTGAGCCCGGTGATACGCTGGGTCATATCTCGGCGCTTTTTAATATCAGCGAAGCCACTCTGACGGCGATCAACCAGCTGAGTTCTTCACAGGTCGTTCCCGGACAGGTCTTGCGCGTCTTTAAACCCGCCGAAGTTCCTTTAACCCATGTTGTTGCCCCGACTGACACCCTGCGCGGCATCGCGGCCTTGTACAACACCACCACGACTAACCTGCGAGCGCTCAATGGGTTGAATAACGACACCCTTCACGCCGGTGAAGTCCTGCGGCTCAAGAATTTTGCCAGCGCCTCGACCTTAGCGGTTTTTGATGACCCCACCTTAAAAGCCTCGACTCCGAGCTCGTCAAGAGGCACATACCGTGTTAAGTCTGGCGATACCCTTTATAAAATTGCCCGCACCCAAGGGGTGAGCGTTTCTGACCTCGAGACGTGGAACAACATCTCCGACCCCAGCCTTTTGTTTGTGGGGCAGGTCTTGGTGTTAGGCTCCAACAGTAATGCCGCAACGCCAGCAACAACCGCAACCACGGCGTCGGTCGCAGCGTCAGAGCTCAGTAACCTACCGCAGGCCCCTGGCCCCGTAGCGTTTCCTGGCACAGCCACGTCGGAAACAAGTCCGGTCACCACTTCGGACCAACCGCTGTTGGCCGAACCCACCGAAGCCTCCTTTGGTGCGACACCTCAAGATGTTCCTGCGCCCAATGCGCCCATTACGCCAGAAACCAGCCGTTTGGGTCACCAATATGTCGTGATGGACCCCAACATCCCCGTCTTTGAGTGGAATGGGGACTACTACTACTGGACACACCCGGGTGCCTTGTCGCAACCCAACCGTGGCTATTTTGAAGACGATTGGCCGTCCCCCCTCGACGCCTACCATAAGGCACGTCAGCTGTGGAAAAAGTTTGCGGCCATGGTTAATGAAGAGCCGCCGCTTTCAACAAAACTCAAGGGATGGTCAGTGGTTCTTGACCCTGGGCATGGCGGACTCGACCCCGGTACCATTGTTAGAACCCCCGGCCCGAACGGAACGAGCTTGTATATCACCGAAGCCCAGTATGTCTACGATATTGCCATGCGTATGTACGAGTTGCTTCGACGAAACGGCGCCCGGGTAGAGCTGACTCGGCTTGTCCCCAATCGGCTGATTCTTGATACCAACTCACCAGATTCAACCCTCATCAACGAGAAAAACTCGGTGTACAACTCTTTGGCCGATAACCTGAGTGATGACAACGCCGATTGGCCCCAAGGTTCGGTTTCCAGCTTAGAAAAGCGCGTCGAGATTGCGCGAACGTTCTTTCAGGGCACCCCTGAAAACAAGCGCATCTTTATAAGTCTGCATGCTGACAACAACCCCGGGGTGCCTGTAGGAACGGGGGTCTACACCTTTGAAAGCCGCTCGGGAGTCAAGGATCAAGCCTCGTTATCCTTTGCCGATAAGCTTTTGCCGTACTTAGGAAAAGACAGTTACACCAGGGCTGAGCCACTCATTGTGCTCAAGAATAACCCCGCAACCTACAAGATTCTGGTCGAGACGCATAACCTGGCCATCCCGGCCCAGGCTTGGCTGATGCGTTTTGGAAAAACCCGCGAGCAAGACGCTGAAAAAATGGTCAAGGGAATTCTCGAGGCAATCAAGAGCTGAAAAAATCTGCTTGACATTTTTTTTCGGTCTGGGTAGTATCGTTTTCGTCGTCAAGACATTCCCCTGTAGCTCAGTCGGTAGAGCATCTGACTGTTAATCAGAGTGTCACTGGTTCGAGTCCAGTCGGGGGAGCTTAACACCCAGGAAAGTTTCCTGGGTGTTTTTTTTTAATAATCATTGACAAATGCCAGACTAGACATCATGATCTTCTACGAAATTATTTAAGCTCAAGTACGAGGGTTTGTTAATGAAGCTTTTCTTTCTAATTGCAATTAGTTTAATGTGGTTTGGTGCAACGGTGGCCTTTGCTGAGAATAAACCCTTAAAATATACAATTGGTGCGGGTGTCAGCGACCTAAACTATTCGAACGACCAACAGTCTAGTTATAGTGGCTCTACCGGTGACATTACCACGCATTATACATCCTTGGGAATTAATGCTTTCTTTGATATCACTCAGTACTTTACTTTTTCTTTAGGTTACCAATATGGCAATGGCAATGCTACTGAATCTTTTTCGTATACAATCTTCAACTCTTCACAATCCGCGATAAATGACTTACAAAACTTGGAAATTGCTGCTGAATTTAAATATCCTTTTAAAATCAATAAAATGTTTTCCTTTGCTCCTAAATTGGGAATTTTATATGAACAATACATCGGCGGCACCTTAGGAGGCAATCTGCCTTCGACCTCAGATGCAAAACAGCAGGTTAGTCCAGTTTTTATTACCGTTGGTACAGATCTAGACTTTATAACGATACCTCAAATCGTCGTACGCGTTCCTTTAGATTTAGGCATTGGCTTAAACGCAAAATTGTCTGATAGCTATTATTCTCCTGGTACCTACTCCTCTTCCAGTGTCATTGCCTTCCGAGGCGGCTTAGAAGTCGGGTATGTTTTCTAATTTAAAGGCAACTAAAAACTAATCGGTGTCGTAGGGCTTGTTGCCTCAGCAGTTGGCTTGTATCTTATCGCAACACCGAATTCGGCTACTACTAACCCAAGCAAAGCACCCACTGCAATGAAAGTTCTGCCACTTTTTGAACCCAATGGTTTTGGGTTCAGGCTTAGCCTGTGGTAGAGTCCTCTCTAAGAAATTCTCGCCAAGATTAAGCTTAAATCAAAACGGTTTTACGGCTATTTAGCGACACTTTGTAATCACAAACTTGCCGACTTACTGATTGCATCTAAAAAGTTTGTAATCACGAACTTAAGCAACACGGGGCACAGCCCCGTGTTTGGCAATTTAACCCACCTTTAGAACAATTTTCCCTCTGACTCCGCCGGCTTCTAATCGGCGCTGAGCCTCGGCTGTTTTCTCGAGCGGGTAGACCGAATCAATAAGGGGGCGGAGTTGACCGCGTTCCACCAAGCTCTTGAGCGCCTCAATTTTCTGCTGGGTTCGTTCCATAAAGCCAAAATAGAGGGTGAGGTTTTTGGGTTGCATGCCATTAAGCTCGCCTGCCAAACTTACCACGGTTGAAAGTTTTCCGTAGGGTCTAACCGCCTTGATCGAACGGCTTATCGTATCACCTCCGACGGTGTCAAAAACGGCGTCTACCCCCCTGCCCCCGGTCAACTGGAGAACTTCGTCTTCAAAGCGAACTTTTTGGTAATCGATGACCGCATCGGCACCCAGACTCCGAATCAGCTCATGGTTCACACTGCGTCCCGTTGCCAGGACACGGGCCCCAGCCGCTTTTGCCAATTGAACGGCAAAGTTGCCCACTCCTCCGGCGCCGGCGTGTACCAAAACCGTGTCGCCGACTTTGGTTTGAAAAAAAGTAATGATGGTGTCGTAAGCGGTAATAGCCGCAAGGGGGAGGCTGGCGGCTTCTTCCCAGGTCAACTTGGCCGGTTTCAATGCCAGAATATCTTCGTCTTCAACATGATATTCGGCATAGGTACCCTGGCGTCCAAAAATACGTGCACTATAAAACACCTCATCTCCCGGCTTAAAACGAGTCACTTGTTGACCCACTGCTTCAACGATTCCGGCGGCGTCATAGCCTAAGATGGCTGGCATAGGTACCCCAGCCCACGACCCATGCTCGCGTATTTTATAGTCGACGGGGTTAACCGAGGCGGCCATGACCTTAACTAAAACCTGACGGGGACCGGGTTCGGGTTTGGGCATCGAAGCCAGCTCCAGTTGGTCGGCAGAGCCAAAGGCCCGAATGATAACAGCTTTCATAACTTCTCCTTGTTCTAAAATGGTCAGGGAAAACAAAGAAGTCAAAGATGACTGTTTCCTTGCTTCCCTCCTTGCGATGAATTAGATTTAAGCCAAAGTAAAAACTGGGGGATGAATGTCGCTCCTACCTTGGATTCTTCCGCTGGGTGCCAATCTTTTTTTGGTCAACTTAATGGCCGTAATTCCGCAACTTTTTCCCTGGAAGTTCAAAAAGGAACATCCGGTCGCGTCTCAGCTCATTCTTGGCACCCTTTTTGGCCTGTTGGCGTGTGCCAGCAGTCAGTTTCCCGTCCTGTTGCCTTCAGGAGTGGTTCTTGATGCCACCCTAAGCATTCCTCCGCTGGCCGGTTTTTTCTTTGGCCCCGTGAGTGCCGGTGTCGTCGTTCTCTTGGGTCTCGCTTCTTGTGCATTTTCTTCTTTTTCAAACTTTTCAAGTTTGCCGGTAATGGCTTTTATCCTGCTTATTGGGGCCCTGCTAGGCTGGGGCTTTTCAACCAAGGCGATAAAAAAATTCTTGCCTTGGGTTTGGCTTCAACTTTTGGTTTTGGGCATCGCGGTTTCTTTGGTCACCTTGCTTGGACAGCGCATTCCTCAGGATATTTTCGCTTCGATTGTATTCTACCCGGCCAGCATTCTTCTGATTGGCATTCTTTTGAATGCTGTCGAAAGTAAAAATAAAACCCTCGACCAGATGCTTCGCATAACCGAGCAGATGCAAGACAGTGAAACGCGCTTTCGGTTTTTGGCCGAAAACTCTAGCGATATGATTACACGGCACGCCCCCGATGGTACGTATTTGTATGCTTCCCCAGCCTGTGAGCGTTTACTGGGTTACCAGCCTCAGGAACTCATAGGTCATGCCGCCTACGAGTTCGTCTACTCGGAGGACCTACCCAACGTTCAAAATTCACATCAGACCATTCTTTCTGATCCTGTTGTCACAGCCGTGATGTTCCGAGGCCTTCGCAAAGATAAGAGTCTTATTTGGTTAGAGACGACTAGCCATGCCATTTTTGATCCAAAGACAAAAGAAATGTTGGGGATTCACGCCACAACACGAGACATCTCAGAACGGAAAAAATTTGAGGAACAAATCCAGACCTCCCAGGCAAACCTAGAAGCCTTATTGCAAACTCGACGAGAGTCAATTTGGGCCGTAGACCGTGAGTTTAACTACACCATTCTTAACGATTTTTTTGTCGAGAACTATCAACTCTATTTCGGTCTTACGCTTAGGGTCGGGATGAATGCTCTGGACATTCTGACTCCCGAACACCAAGCGCTGTGGCGACCTTTCTACAAAGCGGCTTTAAACGGCGAAAAACAAGCTTTTGAGTTCACCATTCCACTCAAAAACGACGTCAGGGTGTTTGAGGTGTTTCTTAATCCTATTTCTGTCGGCAAAAATATTACAGGTGTTTCAGCAATCAGTGTTGATATCACAGAACGCCAACGGGCAGCTCAGGCCTTAAAATTGAGCGAAACAAAATACCGAATGCTTTTTGAGAACCTCACCTTGGGCTTTGCCCTTCACAAGGTCATTTTTAATACGCAGGGCGACCCCGTTGACTATCGTTATCTTGAAGTTAACCCTGCTTTCGAAAGACTAACAGGCATAAAAGCGCAACAAATTGTTGGCAAGACAGTTCTCGAAGTTTTACCACAAACCGAGGCCCATTGGATTCAAACCTTCGGTCAAGTTGCCCAAACGGGAACTCCCTATATGTATGAGAACTTTTCGCAAGAATTTAACAAATACTTTGAAACCATTATTTTTCGCCCCGAGGAAGGTCACTTCGCTGTGCTTTTCGCTGATATCACAGAGCGGAAAAAAGCCGAAGAGCAAAGGCGCCAACTTGAAAGCGAGTTGAATAAAATTCAAAAGCTAGAATCCTTAGGGATCCTCGCGGGAGGCATCGCTCACGATTTTAATAACCTATTGACCGGTATCTATATGAATCTTGAAATGGCTCGTAAAAGTTCTTCCACAGAAACTCTCAATAGCTACCTCGAAACCGCAGGAAAAACTATGGACCGGGCTAAAAACCTCACCAGGCAATTACTGACGTTCTCGAAGGGAGGAGTTCCCCATAAAAAAGTCGAAAATGTTGCCGATTTACTTAAAGAGACTGTCACGTTCGCTCTAAGTGGTGCTTCGGTTGCCTGTGATTATCAAATTGCCGCCGATTTGTGGCCCTGTGAGCTCGACAAAAGTCAAATCGCGCAGGTGATTGAAAACTTGGTGATTAACGCAGTTCAGGCCATGCCCCGAGGGGGAAAGCTTCTGGTGGTGGCAAAAAACCACTTCGTTGATGCGGAGGCGGGACTTTCGTTGGCACCCGGCCGGTACGTTCAGGTGAGCCTTACCGATTCGGGAATGGGAATCCCCTCTGAACTTTTGGGACAAATCTTTGACCCGTTTTTTACCACGAAAGCCACAGGTCATGGCCTAGGTTTAGCCACCTGTTTTTCAATTCTCAAAAAGCACGAAGGGCACATTGCGGTAACCTCCACCCCAGAGAAAGGCAGCACCTTCAGGTTTTATCTTCCGGCCTCGTTCAACAGTTCCGTTCAAGCAAGTTCAGCTGTTGAGGTCAACCATCATGGTCTAGGAAAATTTTTGATTCTGGATGATGAGGAAGTCATTCGAGACGTGCTTGAGAAAATTCTCAAACATTTAGGCTATACTCCCGTAAGCTATGCAGACGGGGACCAGGCCATCGAAGCCTATACAAACGATTTTTTTCATAACAAAGAAATTGTCGCGATGATCTTTGATTTGACCATTCCCGGTAAAACGGGCGGCCGCGAAGCAGTCGACAAAATTCGTGCCTTGAACCCCGCTATTCCCATTTTCGTATCAAGCGGGTATGCCGAAGACGAGATCTTAACCAAGCCAACCCAGTACGGGTTTACCGCCAGCCTCAGTAAGCCGTTTGGTATCGATGACATCAAAAATCTGCTCAATCGGTACCTGAAATGAGGACCCTAAAATGAACGTCTGGCTGTTGGCCGCTAGGCCAAAAACCCTCCCCGCCTCTACCTCAGGCGTGATTGTCGGTTCCGCCCTTGCCTTTGCCGAAAGACATTTTGATCTTTGGTCTGCCTTGTTGTCCTTTTTTGTTGCCCTTTGCTTGCAAATTGCCAGCAACTTCGCTAACGATGTCTTTGACTTTGAAAGTGGGGCCGACGCGGGGCGTTCCCACGGTCCCACGCGGGTCACTCAGGCTGGCTTACTTACTCCCCTGCAGGTTAAATCAGGACTAGTGGTCATTTTGATTTTAGCGACGGTGGCTGGAGTAGCACTCATCTTGCACAGCCTTGAAACCGCGCCAGGAGCCTGGCCTTGGTTATCAGCAATCGGTTTGTTAGCGATCGCCGCATCGGTGGGGTATACCACTGGCCCCTTTCCCTTGGCCCGCCTCGGTTTGGGCGATGTGTTTGTGCTGATCTTTTTCGGCTTTGCCGCCACGTTAGGCAGTTACTTTGTTCAAGCGGGACACCTGGAACTTGCCGCGTTTCTTCTATCCCTTGGCCCTGGGCTGATCATTGTCGCAATTCTTGTGGTCAATAACCTTCGGGACCTTGACGAAGACCGGCAAGCGCAAAAGAAAACCCTTGCCGTCCGCTTTGGCTCGCGCTTTGCCAAAACAGAATACGTGTCCTGCCTGTCACTCGCTTACGCGGTCGTCGCGGTGGTTGTTGCCTGTGGTCTAGCTACCCCCTGGGTTTTACTCACCTTTCTATCCTTGCCCTTGGCTTTCAAAAATGTACGCCTTATTTTAACGGCAAGAGGTTCCGCCCTCAATTCCGCCTTAGCGGGAACCGGGGTGCTGTCCTTTATTTGGGCTCTTTTGTTCGCGCTGGGGATGATTTTATCAGGGACGCTCGCTGGCGCGCTCTAACTAACTCACGAGGCACGATAGACTAAATCTTGGCCTTTTTCAAAGGCTTTTTGACAATCGACAGGAAACTGTTCAGCTCGAACACGGGCTTTATGCTCAGGGTCAAACCGAGTCGAAAGATACTTTTCATAGTCGTCAAACTGAAAAGTATCATTAACGGTCAGGTACTCAGATGTACCCCCCAGCATGGTAAGACGTTGACGGTAGCTATCAAACAAGCTGGGGTAGTTTTGCTGAAACATCATCGTCTCGGGCACGCCCATCGTATAGAGCGCTAACGAGTGTACACGGCCTTGAAACACCGATTGGTACTCAGGAGTATATGTCAAAGGAGCAAAAAGCAATCGTTCCATAAAGGAACGCATGGCTCCTGTCACATTCGCGATATAAATAAGAGAGGCAAGAACGAGTGCCGCCGCTACGATTGAAGGCAACAATGTTCATGCGCTCTCCTATTGTTTACGTTCGAAGACTATCAGGGCTGATGAAACAAGATTTGATCCAAAGACCAAGTTGACAGCCAGAACTTACGCGTGCCATCCGAAGCCGGAATGCGGCCATCTTTTTGTTCCATACCAATATGAAACACGTATGTTTTGGTTTGAGTCTGCACCGTCAACACCCCTTGAGTATCTTTTGAGGGGTCATAGGTTTCGCCATCTTTGAGGTAGGAATTCACCTTAAACCCTGGCAAGCCATCAACATAATCTTGCGCCGTTTTGGGGAAGGTGCCATTGGCGAGCTTCCACTGCGGCTTTTTATCTTTGATAGTTTTTATCAGATCAAAGGGCGAGTACGTTTTCTTTTCGAGGGTGTGGATAGTGCCAGTCAAGCTAATGTGAATCAAATCATCCGGCTTTAAGTTCCCGGGGATCAAGCTCAAGTCTGTCCAGGCATTCCAACCCAGCTCCATGACCGTCAAAGGGTTTCGTTCCGTCAACCAAATCTGCGGTTGGCCATTGACGCGAACGTAATCGTACCGACCAGTATCGTCCGTTGTTCCTGTTTGTAGGTTCACCAGGACTTTTCCATCGGCATTCAAAACTTGGACCGTACGTGGTTTGGCTAAACCATAGGCATCCAATTTTGTTTGGGTATTGACATCGGCCACCTTGCGAAACTTGGTCAGCTTGTTCAAGCCTTTCAAAAATGAGTTGAGTCGGTCAGTGTTACCAGGGTAGGTTTGCGTACCGTAGGTGACGGTCCAGGTTTCGCCCGAACGCGTAATGACCCACTTCCCATCTGGAGTTCCATTGTCAATGATCAATTTTGTCGCCTCTTGAGGCGCTAATGTTGGCAACAGCGGCTGTTGAGAGGCTCGAGCATCCATGGCCTGCTGGCTGAAGAAAAGTCCCCCCAAGGCTGTTAAAACCAAAACAACGAGAATGGCACTGTAGACTGTGATTTTTTTTCGGTATTCCATCTCATCTGTCTCCTAGTTTTTAAGCTCGCGGCGGCGGCGGCGCAAGAAGCGGATCACACCGACTACCAGAACCAGCAGAGGAATCAGGGCGATGTTGACAAACGAAAGGCTAAAGGCCGCCGCTTGCCGCTCAGCATTATCTTGTAATCCCGTCAAACTATGGTCACGGTACGAGCGTGTCTTAATGCTTAAAAGGGCATCGTCCTGGGCTAGCCAATCAACGGCCGAAGAGGCAAAGAGAGCATTCGCTTGGCTTTGTGTAATCTTCATTAAGTCGGTAAGCCAGGTTGACCCACCAACCACAATCAAACGTGTCTCTGGGCTCAGGCTTTGGAACGGTGCGGCGTCCGCGTTGGCTTGGGCTTTAGGAATCGTAGCGGCGGTGTAGGCCGAGGGGAAACGCCCTGTTAGCGCCACTACCACCGGGTACTTCTGTTTTTTTACCGAAGCACCCATCGAACTCATCAAAGCTTCGTTGGGGTCAATGGTAAAATTCTTAGTCATTAACCAAGACTTCGGGCTAGTCGTTACCAGAACCTCACTTTTAATCCCAGGTTTTTGAATCACAGTAAGCGGACTAGGCCACATCAGCGACAGACCCGCAAAGTGTGCCGTTACCGGGTTAGTGGAGTTGGTATCCTGCGGAAGAATCTGCGGCCACTCTGGGTAACGCTGAAGAACAACGCCCATTTGCGAATTGAACTGCACAATATTGTTGTAGGAATCAAGCACCAAATCCTGGGGCTCCTCAACACCATAAGAGGCAACCAGTTTGAGTGCAGGATTGTCTTTAAGCACCACGGGTGGCTTGTTCGAGCTGATGTCGACATTCACCGAGTCCAGAGCCATCAAGACCTTTCCACCATTCATCAAGTATTGGTCGATGAAATAGGCTGTGGTATCATCAATTGAGGCATTACCAGCGACAATCAAAGCATTGATGCTTTGAGGAATAGGATGGTCGAGGGGGAGCTGTTGAAAATTCCCTAAAGTTTGTAATTGACGTTCCAGAATCTTGTAGTCTTTGTCGAGCGACCGTGAAGAATCACCGATCAACAGTCCCACCGAAGTTGACTTTTGTGTGATCAGTTTTTCTAGGTGACTGGTCAGATCATATTCCAAAGTTTCAAGGCTATCCACGACCGGTAAAACCTCGTGGCGGTCTAGGTATGAAAGCTCAATACCTGAATAGACAACTTCTTCGGTCAACTGACTTTGGTCGGTCACTTGAATCTGGTTACCTTCAATTCCCAAACGGCGCATATCACCGAGCTGACCGCTAGCTTTAGGGTCAACGATACGGACTCGAATTCTCCCGCCGGTAGCCGACGCGTACTCGTGCAAAAAGTCCGAAATCCCTTGAGTTACCGGATAATACGCTTCGAGTTTTTTACTAAGGTAGTACGTGAGGTAAATCGGTTCTTTAGCTTGAGCGACAACGGCCTTCGAGGCGGGGCTAATGGTGTAAACCCCCGTACTCGTCAAGTCAATTTGAAACGAGAAAAGGTTAAGATTGATGATCAGGGCCGCAAAAATTCCCAGGACCAGCAAAAGGGTGATGCGTTCGCGGTTCTTATGCACAGCTTACCTCCACTTCCGCAAAATGAGTACCTTGGTATTCAAATACAGGAACAGCGCCGCAAACCAGACGTAGTACAAAGCGTCTTTGGTATCGATCAGCCCCCGTTGAAAGTTCGCGTAACGAGCATCTAAGCTAAAAAAGCGCAAAATATTGCCCACAGCGTCGGGCAAACTCAGGGCAGCACCCAGGGTGACACTCAGCGTCAAAATTAGCAAAGAGCCTAACGACATCAAAAACGCCGAAATCGTGTTGGTGGCCAAGCCGGACAGAAAAATCCCCAAGGCAGTCGCCGCTCCCGAAAGCAAAATCGAGCCAATATACTCACCTAAGATTTCGCCCATTTCAAATTGCCCTAAGCCTGTCACCATCACCGTCATCGGGATGGTCAATAAAATCATGGTTAGGATTAAGGTCCATGCTGCCAAAAACTTCGCCAACACCAAATGCCCCGTCCGAACCGGCAGGGTCAGCAGAAGTTCCTGCGACCCCATCTTACGTTCATCAGCCCAACTGCGCATGGTCACGGCAGGAACCAGCACAATAAACGCTAACGGAAACAGAGCAAAATAATTGCGAAGCGACGCGACTTTTTGGGCAAGAAACTGATCCATCCACAAAAACCAAACAGCGGTAAAAATTAAAAAAAACAGAATGGCCCCATAGGCCACAGGACTATTAAAGAGTGAGCGCAACTCTTTGCGCCAAACGCTAAACATTCTGTTCATGAGGAGTCTCCTTGGTCAGCTGTACAAATAGGTCTTCCAAGCTGAGCGTCTGCGGAACCAGCGCCACAATCTTATACCGCTGAGAAACCGCCCAGTCGAACAAGGTTTCGCCTCCCCCGAAATCTTTGGGGAAAGCACATTCCAAAAGCGGGTCACTGCCCTCTTCGGCAACCGTGGGAGCGGATTTTAACCCAGGCAGCAGCGACAGACTTTCAAGAGCATTCGCGGCCGTCACACCCTTCAGGCGTACCTTAAAGCGTTCTTCTCCTTGAAGACTTTTGGCGATATCCGAAGCCTCGCCCTCGGCGACAATCTGCCCTTGGTTCATGATAAGAACCCGGTCACAGATAGCCTCGACTTCTTGCATAATATGGGTAGAAAGAATAACGGTCTTTTCCTTACCGATCTCTTGAATCAAATGGCGAAACTCGAGAATCTGATTGGGGTCCAAGCCGGTTGTTGGTTCGTCCAGAATCAAGATTTCCGGGTCGGCGAGAATCGCCTGAGCCAGCCCCACCCTTTGTTTTTGGCCTTTTGAGAGGTGACCGATGACCTTATTACGAAAGCCATCAGCGGCTGTCCGTTTAAGAACACGGTCAATAACCTCCTCACGGTCCACCGTCGGCAAACGCCTTACCCCGGCCATAAACTCCATGTACTCCAACACGGTTAGGTCGGGGTACACCGGAGAGCTTTCCGGGAGGTAGCCAATCAGCGCCTGAGCGCCAAGGGGGTCTGCCTGGACATCAATACCTTTGATCCAGGCGTCCCCTGCGGACGGATAATGATAAC
>JAJXVP010000298.1 GCA_021782055.1 bacterium
CAGGACAAACCATGGGGCGGAGCATCAAACTGACAAAGCCAGTCGCTTTTGCTTCTTGATCAGCAGTGAAGGGGAACACGGCCAAATCTTGCGGCGGGTTCAGGGCCTCGGCATAGAGCCGGGCGAAGACCGCTTTGGGCACAGCTTTTTTATCCGGCGGAACGGGCAGACCACCTTCGGCGATATGAAAGACCCCCTTGGTGGTGCGTCGATCGTTGAGCGGGTTGTGCAGGACCCCTTGACGAACGCGGTAGCTGGTTAAAATTGGGGAGCGGTGGACTGAAGCCCCAGGAGGTAACGATAGCTCTCGGGCCATCCCGTAACGGTCAAGAACCAGGCTGTTCGACGGAAGATGGGGGATTTTTGAACCCGTATCCGCAAGGTAATCGTCTAAAAACGCCTGGATACGACGGTCGGCGGCCGGAAGGTAATCTTCGAGAAGGCGATTTTTTTCACGGATATTGCGAATCAAATCTCGGGCGACATCCAGATTGTCCGTTCCGGCCCCCTCGTAAACCGGCAGTCCTAAAGCGGCCAGCTTCATGTTGATCGCCTGGATTAACAGTTGTCGACTGGCGCGGTCCTGCGGGTTATGGGCTATACCGAATTGGCGTCGTGTAGGCATCATCGCCTCCTCATTTTGCGGGAATTGAAATACTTTACCCTTTATTTGTCCTTGGAAGCAAGAACCAAATCGCCATAGAGGGCCTTTTTTTGTAAAATTGCTGTTCATAAAACTTAAATATTGCCAAGGTTGTCAGGATTGTAAGCCGACTTTATACTGTCCGATAGTCCGTAGAGCGAGCAAAGACCTTCGGGCAAAGGAGCTTAAGTGCCAGCCTTAACATGGGGAACCGTGACGATTCCTTGGGAATTACTTTGGGCCGTAGCCGGGGCAGTTGTCTTTCGGTTGTGGCTTAACCGGCACGAAAAAAATCGTGAGGTGGGTAAGTTTTGGGCGGACCGCGTGTCTTGGTCGGTACTCATCGGTTTACTGGTGTGGAAGCTAACCCCCGTCTTTACCCGCTGGGAACAAGTTTGGGACAACCCTCTGATGCTCCTGTATACTTCTGGTGGTTTAGCGGGAGTCTTGGGGGGAGTGGGCACGGCACTGGGTATTCTTGCCATGTCGTTGTTACAAATTCACAAAGAAAAAGGCGTAAGAATTCTCCCTGAAGTCGCGTCTTTGTTAGCAGGGGTCTTGGTGTTTACGGTTTTGGACCTTGGTGTGCCGATTTTTGTTCCTCGGCAACCTCCGATTGCCTTGACCCCAAGCCAAAAGCAGGCCTTCTCGCTGTTGTTGCCAGCTTTTGATGGTAAGCCAATAGCTTTGGCCGATGAACGAGGCAAGGTTTTGATCGTCAATTTTTGGGCTTCTTGGTGTCCACCCTGCCGGGCGGAATTTCCAGACTTTAGGTCAGCGCAGGCCTATTTTGAGTCAAAGCATTGGCCTGTCGTGCTGGTGGGGTTAGATCAAGTAAGCACCGAGTCGGGGGGCTTGGGTTCGGCCAAAGCGTTTGCCGCATCTGAGCATGCCCAATGGACCTTGCTGGCTGATAGTGCCGGTGTCGGAACAGCTTTTGGGGTACAAGCTTTGCCGACAACGTTAATCTTTGATGTGCAAGGCCAATTAGTCGCTCGTCATATCGGAGCCGCTGACCGTGATTGGCTGATTGCTCAAGCGCAAAAAAATCTGCCTTGACTCTTCCCTTACAACGCAGATTTTGCTATCTTCTATATAGAGAGTTCGTGATATACAGAACAAAGGACGGTAATGATGAGTGAAAAGATCGATACGGAGCAATTTAAGAGTAAGGTGTTCGATTTTGAACATAACTCCGAATGGAAATTTGCCGGAGATGTTCCTTGCATAGTCGACTTTTACGCGGATTGGTGCGGGCCCTGTAAAATGGTTAGCCCCATCCTTGACCAAATTTCGCAAGAGTATGCCGGTAAATTGAATGTTTATAAGGTTAATACCGACGAAGAACAGGAACTTGCGGGGGCTTTTGGCATTCAGAGTATCCCCAGCATCCTTTTCATCCCAAAGGCAGGAGATCCCCGTATGAGCATGGGGGCCCTTCCTAAAGCGCAAATCTTGAAAGCCATGAAAGATGTGATGGGTGTCGAATAATTTCGGAGGGCGCTTGACGTTTTGTTCAAGCGCCACGATCTTTTTTTCAGGAGGGTGAAGATGGAAGATACACTTGACCTGGAGCCGTGTGTGAAAGCTCATGACGCCGAACAATCGCGCTGGAGCGATGACGATGGCGCTTGCGATGAAGCTCTAGGGCTGACTCAACAACTTTAAGAACGAGAAGAGCGAGCCTTCTCGGTTAAAAAGGTATGGGCTTGGTACAAGACACCCGCCACATCGGGATGAATCAGGAGTTTCAGGGCGTCTTCGTACTCAAGCCAAACACTATTGAGAATTTCGTCTTTTTGTAGTTGTAATTTCTTTTTCTTGGTTTTCGCCAAAAAAAACACCACAGTTTTATGAACGCCCTCGTAGGGTGAGTATGCAATCTCCGCTCGAAAACGTTTGTTCAGGCGAACAACCAGCCCTGTTTCTTCCCAAATTTCCCGCAAAGCGGTTTCTTGCTCGGTTTCTTTCCCTTCGGCATGTCCTTTACATAGGCTCCAATGACCGCCATTAGCATGCTTAAGAAGAAGAAACTCTAGTCTATCGTCAACTTTTCGGTACAAGACCGCGCCGAAGGATTTTGTTTCGAGCATAGTTTAGCGGTATAGGCAGAGATAAGAGGTGTCCGCTTTGGCCCGAACCGAGAATTTTACCCCGGCGGTTACCGTAAACTCGGTATCGGGTCCGTACTCCCTCCACTGGGTTTCACCAGGGAGCAGAACTTCTAACCGGCCAGAAACTATTCGCATGATTTCGATGGTCGAAGTGCCAAATTCGTATTCTCCGGCGGCCATGACCCCGATGGTGGCCTTACCCCCTTCAGCGGTTAAACCCAACGATTTGACATTGCCATTAAAGTATTCGTTGACAGAAATCATGGTGAGCGTGCTCCTTCCGTGTTTGATTCTAACTTAGCTGGTTCCTTTCGTATCAAATCTCAGGAGTTTTGGAAAGCCCCTGCTTTTCTACCGGAACACCTCGGAAATCAAACCTGGTCTATCAAAATTGAAAAGTCACAGCGGTGATATCATCCGGCTGTGGGGCAGTTTCTTGCCATGAGGCGATTTCGGTCTGTAGTTGGGCAATAAACTCGGGTGCCGTGAGCTTATAGCTGCGGGTAAGAAATTCGCGCAGACGCTCCTCGCCAAAACTTTCCCCCAAAGGGTTGATCAGGTCAGTCATTCCGTCCGAAAAGGCGTAAACTTTGGTCCCTGGCTCCACCGCGAGCCCAAAGATTGAGCTAGCTGTGATTTCGGTGTTCTCTAACCCCAAGGGGGGTAAATTAGGCTTAAGCGCCTTACCGGCCACCCTCTTTTCTTGTCTTTGATAAAAATACACGGGACCATAGCCAAAGTTTAAGATTTCTAACTTTGCATCGGTTTTTAAGGTTAACGGGACAAAGAGCAATAACCCCGCGACAAAGGTTCCCAAGGGAAGGATTTCTTGCAAGAACTGATTAAGACGTTGGGCAAGTACGAGGGATGTCATCTGAGCCGTTTGGGCTTCTTGCCGAAGTGCACTGAAAAACCCGGTTAAGCTGGCGGTAACCAGGGACCCTGCTACCGCTT
>JAJXVP010000299.1 GCA_021782055.1 bacterium
AAGCGGTAGCAGGGTCCCTGGTTACCGCCAGCTTAACCGGGTTTTTCAGTGCACTTCGGCAAGAAGCCCAAACGGCTCAGATGACATCCCTCGTACTTGCCCAACGTCTTAATCAGTTCTTGCAAGAGATCCTTCCGCTGGGAACCTTTGTCGCGGGGTTATTGCTCTTTGTCCCGTTAACCCTAAACACCGAGGCCAAGTTAGAAATTCTCAACTTTGGCTATGGTCCTGTGTATTTTTACCAACGGCAGGAAAGAAGGGTGGCTGGAAAGGCCCTTAAGCCCAATTTACCCCCCTTGGGTTTAGAGAACACCGAAATTACAGCTAGCTCAATTTTTGGACTCGCCGTGGAGCCAGGGACCAAGGTCTACGCCTTTTCAGATGGGATGACTGACCTGATCAACCCTTTGGGGGAAAATTTTGGCGAGGATCGTCTGCGCGAATTTCTTACCCGCAGTTATAAATTATCGGCTACCGAGTTTATTGCCCAACTACAGACACAAATCGCGTCCTGGCAAGAGACTGCCCCTCAACCGGACGATATCACTGCCGTTACCTTTCAATTTTAAAAGCCCTGGCGTCATGCCCTGGCGTACCGATCGAAATGCAGGGGCTTTCCAAAACTCCTGAGATTTGATACGAAAGGAACCAGCTAAGTTAGAATCAAACACGAAAGGAGCACGCTCACCATGATTTCTGTCAACGAATACTTTAATGGCAATGTCAAGTCGCTGGGGTTAACCGCTGAAGGTGGTAAGGCCACCATCGGGGTCATGGCCGCCGGTGAGTACGAATTTGGCACCTCGACCATCGAAATCATGCGGATAGTTTCGGGCCGGTTAGAAGTTTTGCTCCCCGGCGAAACCCAGTGGCGCGAATATGGTCCCGATACCGAGTTTACCGTAGCCGCCGGGGTAAAATTTTCGGTTCGGGCAAAAGCTGACACCTCTTACCTCTGCCTATACCGCTAAATTATGCTTGAAACAAAATCGTTCGGTGCGGTCTTGTACCGAAAAGTTGATGATCGTCTAGAATTTCTTCTTCTCAAACATGCCAACGGCGGTCATTGGAGCCTATGCAAAGGGCATGCCGAAGGAAAAGAAACCGAACAAGAAACGGCCTTACGAGAAATCGTGGAAGAGACTGGGCTTGTGGTACGCCTGAATAAACGCTTTAGGGCCGTCATTGCGTATTCACCCTACGAGGGCGTGCATAAAACTGTGGTATTTTTTTTAGCTAAAACCAAAAAGAAAAAATTGCAGCTACAAAAAAATGAAATTGTCAATAGTGTTTGGCTTGAGTACGAAGACGCCCTAAAACTTTTGATTCATCCCGATGTGGCGGGGGTCTTGTACCAAGCCCATAACTTTCTCACCGAAAAAGCGCGTTCTTCGCGCGCTTAAAGGTTTTGGGTTAGGCCTAGAGCTTCATCACAGGCGCCATCGTCGTCGCTCCAGCGCGACTGTTCGGCGTCATGAGCTTTCAGGCACGGCTCCAGGTCAAGTGTTTCTTCCATCTTCACCCTCCTGAAAAAAAGATCGTGGCGCTTGAGCGAAACGTCAAGCGCCCTACAAGATTATTCTACGCCCATCACATCTTTCATGGCTTTCACGATTTGAGCTTTAGGAAGAGCCCCCATGCTCATGCGGGGATCTCCTGCCTTGGGGATGAACAGAATGCTGGGAATGCTCTGGATGCCGAAAGCCCCTGCTAGCTCCTGTTCTTCGTCAGTATTGACCTTATAAACATTCAGTTTACCGGCATACTCATGCGAAATTTGATCAAGGATGGGGCTGACCATTTTACAGGGCCCACACCAATCTGCATAAAAGTCGACTATACAAGGAAGATCCCCGGCAAATTTCCACTCGGAGTTATGTTCAAAATCGAACACCTTGCTCTTGAATTGGTCCGTATTGATCTTTTCACTCATCATTACCGTCCTTTGTTCTGTATATCACGAACTCTCTATATAGAAGATAGCAAAATCTGCGCTGTAAGGGAAGAGTCAAGGCAGATTTTTTTGCGCTTGAGCAATCAGCCAATCACGGTCAGCGGCTCCGATATGACGAGCGACTAATTGGCCTTTCGTATCAAAGATTAACGTTGTCGGCAAAGCTTGTACCCCAAAAGCCGTTCCGACACCGGCGCTATCAGCCAGCAAGGTCCATTGGGCATGTTCAGAAGAGGCAAAGGCCTTGGCTGAGGCCAAGCCCCCCGACTCGGTGCTTACTTGATCTAACCCCACCACCACGACAGGCCAATGCTTGGCCGTAAAAAAGGTTTGTGCCGATTTAAAGTCAGGAAATTCCGCCCGGCAGGGTGGACACCACGAAGCCCAAAAATTGACGATCAAAACCTTTCCCCTTTCATCGGCCAAGGCTATCGGCTTACCGTCAAACGCCGGCAACAAAAGTGAAAAGGCTTGCTGCTGGCTAGGCGTTAAGGCGACTGGAGGTTGGCGTGGAACAAAAATTGGTACACCCAGGTCCAAAACCGTAAACACCAAGATACCCGCTAACAAAGACGCGACTTCAGGGAGAATTCTTACGCCTTTTTCTTTGCGAATTTGTAACAACGACATAGCGAGGATCCCAACGGCTGTGCCCACACCCCCCAAGACTCCCGCTAAACCACCAGACGTATAGAGGAGCATCAAAGGGTTGTCCCAAACTTGCTCCCAGCGGGTAAAGACGGGGGTTAGCTTCCACACCAGCAACCCAATCAGCACCGACCACGACACTCGGTCGGCCCAAAACTTGCTGACCTCACGATTTTTCTCGTGCCGGTTAAGCCACAACCGAAAGACCACGGCCCCGGCTACGGCCCAAAGTAATTCCCAGGGAATCGTCACGGTTCCCCATGTTAAGGCTGGCACTTAAGCTCCTTTGCCCGAGGGTTTTTGCTCACTCTACGGACTACCCGACAGTATAAAGTCGGCTTACAATCCTGACAACCTTGGCAATATTTAAGTTTTATGAACAGCAATTTTACAAAAAAAGGCCCTCTATGGCGATTTGCTTCTTGCTTCCAAGAACAAATAAAGGGTACAGTATTTCAAATCCCGCAAAATGAGGAGGCGATGATGCCTACACGACGCCAATTCGGCATTTCCCATCACCCGCAGGACCATGCCAGTCGACAACTGTTAATCCAGGCGATCAACATGAAACTTGCCGCCCTAGGTCTGCCGGTTTATGAGGGGGCCGGAACGGACAATCTGGATGTCGCCCGAGATTTGATTCGCAATATCCGTGAAAAGAATCGCCTTCTCGAAGATTACCTTCCAGCCGCCGACCGTCGTATTCAGGCGTTTTTGGATGCTTACCTGGCGGATACGGGCTTAAAAATCCCCCACCTTCCTTCGAACAGCCTCGTCCTTGACCGCTATGGAATGGCTCGTGAGCTGTCGTTACCCCCTGGGGCTTCGGTTCACCGCTCCCCAATTTTAACCAGCTACCGCGTTCGTCAAGGGGTTCTTCACAACCCCCTCAACGATCGACGCACCACCAAGGGGGTCTTTCATATCGCCGAAGGTGGTCTACCCGTTCCGCCGGATAAAAAAGCCGTGCCCAAAGCGGTGTTCGCCCGGCTCTATGCCGAGGCCCTGAACCCGCCGCAAGATTTGGCCGTGTTCCCCTTCACTGCTGATCAAGAAGCAAAAGCGACTGGCTTTGTCAGTTTGATGCTCCGCCCCATGGTTTGTCCTG
>JAJXVP010000300.1 GCA_021782055.1 bacterium
TTACTCGTCGTTCCTCGGCGTTAACTTCGGAACAAGAGTTAGAGCATTGGGAGAGTTTACTTTGACGCCGACTGACTACTGGCAACAGAACTTGAACGCTCTTCAACAACGCTCTTCCCAAGAGCTTTCAGGTTTGCAGGACTTGTTGCCCTTGGGGCCTTGGCCAGGTCCTTGGGTAACAGGTCGAGACGGTCGTTTTCTGCCCCCCGTACCAAACAAAGTTCCGCTTACCGCTTGTTTTTCGACGTATGATCCCGTCAAAGAAGCCCAACGCTGGGTTGAAGGAATTCCTGAAGGTTCCCTCGTCGTATGGGGAGGGCCTTCAGTTCAAGCCTTACAAGGCCTATTGCAACGTTCACCCCCGTTACTCGTTATCATTGAACCTCGCCTCGACTTCTGGCAGGCGTCTTTTTCGGCGGCAGATTGGACAGCGATTCTCAAACACCCTTCGCTTTTTATCCCTGCGACTCCCCAAGAGCTCCAAACTCTGTTGCAGAACCGACACATCCCCCTCTGGGATCGCACGCTGACCAGCGTTGAGTGGCGAGCCACAGCCGACTTTGACAGGCAAAGCTGGAAGGAAGCCTGGCTAAAAGCTCAAGATTCCTGGAAAGGAGATTTGTCGACGCAAGTCCGTATGGGTCGTTTATGGATGCGCCAAACGTTGACGAATCTTGCCCGACTGAAACCTTTTCAAAGCGTCTGGAGTCCCTGGGATACCGTGATTGTAGCCGGGGCAGGTCCAGGTCTAGAAACTGCTTTGAAAGAACCCCGTCACCAAAAGCTTCTGTATCAACGGCCCCCAAGTCATCGTCTCTTTGCGGTTGATACGGCTTTACCAGCTTTGATTAGCCGCGGCATTGAGCCAGATCTCATAGTCAGTTTAGATGGGCAAATGGTTTCGTATCAGCATTTTTTGCCGTCATTTCCCGAACATATTCCCCTTTTAGCTGAACTATCTTCCTTGCCACTGCTCAACCGCTTGAAAAATCCTCTTCTTCGCTTTTTAGGAGTTCACCCCTTACACCGATGGATACATTCTAGGTACCCGGAATTGCCGCAATTTTCTTTCCCCTTTGGTCAAGTTGCTGGTTCGGCCTTAGAAGCGGCTTACCACTGGGGGGCCCAAAAAGCTTTGTTGTGGGGGTTAGACTTTGCCTATCCAGAAGGGAAAACCTACGCCCGAGGTACCTACGTCTATCCCTATTTTGAACAACGGGCCCATCGATTACGCCCCCTAGATAGTCAACTTGTAGCTTTTGCCTTTCGGACTCAGTCCCTTCAACGGTGGAAAACTTCACAGGGACTCAGCTATACCAACCCGGTGTTAAAAGGATACCGAGAGCAACTCGAGATGGGAGTTCAGTCTTGGACCATGAATTTTGACGTTTGGGAAGGGCGAGGACTAGAGTTACGCTTACCCAAGCAAAATATTTCGCACCAGAAGACCCCACATTTGCCAATTTCGTATACTCCATCGGCTGAACGCTGGAAACAATTTCAGACAGAACTTCAACAGGTTTGGACGTTATTACCTACTCCGACAGCCCAGCAAACCTGGAGAGCGTACGCTCAGGGCCTATCAAGCTCACAGCTTGAGGCTTGGATGACGCTTTGGCCCCTATCTGCTTGGACCAGCGAACATTCTGAGACTCAACAAGAGTTAGGGACTTATCCTCCCCGTTGGCAAGAAATTTTTCTAGAATCGCGTGAAAATGCCCTCAAAATTCTCAGGAATATTTGATTAAGCCGACAAGACCTGGCATATAATAGGATTATGAACTCATTGTTATGGCGAATCTACGCTGTGGTCGTCCTGGTAGGGATGATCGTATTTAGCTTTTGGGTGGTGCAGGATTGGCGCGGCAAAAAACATTTGGCCCAAGAACAAGCCCACTTAGCCTTACAGCAAACTGCCCAACTGCTTGTGACAGAGTTGCCAGAATCACAAGAAAAAGACAAGCTTCTTCTTCAAAAGACTTTACTCAACGACCTGCGTTGGAAAGTGATCTTTATTAGTTCCACACAATATGGCACGGAATTCTATTGGGGGCCTCCGCCTGCTCCCCGTAAGCCAACTTCAACGACTGACGTTTACGTTCCCCTACCTTCCTGGAAGCCCAATTACTTAACACAGGTAGAAGCTTCAGTCCCCCTACCGAATACACCTTATTCTCAACAATTGACTGGGATACGTCAATTTTTTGGGAACTCTGATCTTTTCGATACCTTACGAGCTTTAGCCGTTTTTTTAACAGCTTTAACTCTCGTGACGGGCATCTTTTTACTCTTTGCCAGTTCACAAGCTTCAACACCGCCCAAAGAAAATCTTACGCCAAATTTCCCCCAAGAGCCTGTTCAGTCCACACGTCAATCTTCCCAAGCTTGGGACTTGGACTATGACTTTCCGGATCTCGACTTAGAAGATGCCGAGTCCCCCGAACCTGAGTTAGAATTAGGTCCGATCGAGAACTTGCCCCCGCTAGAGTTAGTAACTCCAGCTTCAAAAGCTACGCAGGAGGACTGGTCGGAATTAACCCTTGAGGATTTGGAAACTCCCGCTCCACTGGCGGAACCTCATCAACCCAATTTAAAAGCGAGACTGAAAGAACTTTCTCAAGTTGAGCCGAATCAAGAACTCAGTGTTATTGCTTTTGCCCGCTTGCCTTTAGGAAACCCTCAAGATACAGCCCGAAAACTGTTTGAAGCTGTCGGTAGCCAAGAAGGCTTCGAAACACCCAGTTTTTATGCCGTTCTTTTGCCCGGAGTTGGGCTTGAAGAGGCCCTCCAAAAAGCTAAGGTTGCCTCTCAAATACTACCTGGGGTTGTTGCCGGAGTCAGCGCTTTAGCTGGCCGCTCTACTCTCCCTGAAACTTTGATATCAGAAGCAGAGCGGGCTCTTCAACGAGCGGTAGAAACAGCTAGGCCGGCCCTGGGATATAAAATCCTCACAGAACACACTTGGGTCTAATCTTGCACAGCAAAGGCTGAATTATATCCTTGTTGCTGAAACAGTAAAAGAAGGATCCCCAACTGTGATCGGGGTGCCGTAGCTACCAAAATATAATATTTCACGTGACCTATTCTCTTGGTTAACACCGTCAGGGGCACATACGATTTGATGGTGTTTAGGGCGTTTAAAAGATCCTGCTCTTTAACAAACGCCGCCAACTGAACATAACTCTGACCCTTAAGAGAGGTCACATGGTGAATATTGCCAAGGATTGATCCCCTCAAAGCTCCAGGTACACTTAAAGCATGGGCTTGAGGCAAAGGTGGAGCTAAAGCAAGGGCGGGAGCCGTCTCGGCCGAAGGGATTGGAACGGCTGGTGTGGTGGCAGCCGAGGTGTCTGGTGTGGTAACTGTTGGGGTGGCAGGCGCCGAAGGCGTCAGCTTTGGTGTTGGATTAGACTCTGCCACAAACGGGGTTGCCGGAACAGCAAGCGGTGTTGGCACAGGTAGAGGTAAGGGAGTACTTGCCGCTGGTAAGCTGGAAGAGGTTGGTAAAGTTGTGGGATTCTCAGTGACAGAAGGGGTCAGAGACGGTGACGGAATTGGAGTAGGACTTGGAGAAGAGCTTGCCGCAGTGGGAAGTGCAGGCGTTACAGGGACTGGCGGCGGTAAAGGTATGGGGACAGGGGCGGTTGTGGCTGGTAAGTTAGCTGTCGTTGGTAATGTAG
>JAJXVP010000040.1 GCA_021782055.1 bacterium
AGGGGATTGGCTGTTTCAGCTAGCCGGAAAAGATCTGAAGCAGCCTTCTGACTTGTGGCTTGTTTTAGGGGCGAGGTTCCACCACGAAGTGTTGACCTGGAGCGGATTTGTTGGAGGTACGGAGGCCAGTGGCGAGCTGGTAGCCTCCTTCTGATGAAAGCGACCCCTGGCGAGCCTTCTCTTGGGGACAGGAATCACGTCGTTCGCTGGGTAGGGCCAGGGGAAGTGCCTTTTGAGCTTCCCGCTCCTTGGACCTGGGGCAACACAGGAGCCCTCTTTGCTGTCGGCGGCCGACAACCGCCTCACACCCCGCGAGCGTGAAATTCTCGAATACCTCGCCGATGGTTGGAGCAACTCTGAAATCGCTGATCGGCTAGAGCTGAGCCTTAGAACGGTCAAGTTTCATCTCGAAAGCCTTTTTCGCAAATTGGGGGTGAAACGACGGACCGAAGCTGTCCGTGAGGGTTGGCGTTTAGGACTCTTGACAGTTTAAGTCGGCTCATCCAAACAACTCCCTTGGCCAAACAGCCCAGAGACCGCCTAAGAAAAAAATAGGGTTATCCTTTATAAATAGATCGTTGGGGTTTCCAGCCCCGCCTTATCGGCTTGATTAACCGCAAAACACACGTCCGTCTCCCTATGGGTGCATCTTCTTTTTGAGACTCGCCATCAGGTCTTCCCAATCTTCTTCGGTAACCTCTTCTTGCTGGGTTTCGGACTCTTGTAAAAGTTCCGTCGGAAGTTCTTCAAGAAAGGGGCTAGGGGTAGGGTGAAAGGTTTCTTTTAAAGTTCTTCGGGTGCGGCAAACGGTAAGGTAGAGCTTTTCCCGAGCCCGCGTAATGGCGACGTAGAATAATCGTCGTTCTTCTTCAAGAACCTCTGGGCCTTCGGCTAAGCTTTTTTCATGGGGCATAATTTTATCTTCGACCCCTACCACAAAAACAACTTTAAACTCTAAGCCCTTCGAGGCGTGAATGGTCATCAGGCTGACGGCACCTTTTTCCTCACGGTCATTGAGGTCGTCTCGGGTGATGAGCGTGATTCTATTTAAAAACGACCCCAGGTCTGGACGGGAATTATCGGGGTCTGTTTCCCAATCTTCTAAGAATTTTAAAAGGCTTTCGATATTTTGAGTCTTCCAGCGAAAGGCTTTATCGCTTTTGGCATTCTCGAGGGCCAAATGCTCATAATACCCGGCTTCTTCGAGCAGTTCACGAGCATTGGGCGCCATTTTTACCCGAGGTCTTCGGCTACGGGCCCGGTACTCTTCGATGAGTTCCATAAAGGCGGCCAAGTCGGCGCGGGTCTCGTCAGGCACTCCCGACTGTTGCGTGACCAGAATATCTTTCAGCGCATCAAAGTGACAGACCCCTTTGGCGCGTGAAACCGCGACCAAAAGCTCTAAAAATTGACGGCCAGCCCCACGGCGGGGAGTGTTGAGAATGCGCAAAAAGTTAACATCGTCAGAGGGGTTTACGATAAGTCGTAGGTAGGCGATGACATCTTTCACTTCTTTACGTTGAAAAAAGCTTGTGCCGCCCGAGACTTTGTACGGAATGTTCTGGTGAAGAAGGGCCATTTCGAGGTGCTTGGTAAGACTGTTTGTTCGTACAAGGATGCCAAAGTCATCGTAGGTGCGATTTTCTCGAAACCGTAAGGTTTTTATGGTTTCGGCGATAAAACGGGCTTCGTCGGTTTCGTCAACGGGGTGAATGACTTCAATGGATTTGCCACCTTCGGTGGGGGTCCACAAAGCCTTTTCTTTTCGGTTAGTATTGTGAACGATCAACGCATTGGCGGCGGCAAGAATAATGCCCGTCGAGCGGTAGTTTTGCTCCAACTTGATTTCTTTGCGTTCGGGAAAGTGTCGTTCAAAAAGGACAATGTTTTCAAAGTTGGCCCCTCGCCACGAGTAAATACTCTGGTCGTCGTCCCCAACGACGCAAAGGTTGCGATGTTCGTCGGCCAAAAGACGAACGATCTCGAATTGGCTAATTGAAGTATCTTGAAACTCATCGACAAGAATATAGCGATAGCGTTTGCGGTACGAGTCTAGAATCTCGGGGTGGGTCGAGAACATTTCGATCGGTTTCATAATCAAGTCATCGAAGTCAACCGCATTGTAGAGGAGTAAGTGTTCGCCGTATTCTCGATAGAGTTCTCGGTACTCAGACGGTTCCCCCTCCCAGCCCCGGCGCCCTGTTTTGATCGCTGAAAAGAGTTGAGCGACAGCGGGCAGGTCTTTGCTTTCCCAAACTTGTCCGAGTTCATGGGCGCAATTTTTAAGTAGGGTGAGACAATCTTCGGTGTCGTAGATGGTAAAGTTGTCTCGGTAACCCAAGACTGCGCCGCTTTCTCGAAGAACTTGAACGCCAAACGCGTGAAAGGTCGACACCGTAAGGTTCGTGAGTTTGCGTCCTGTCAGCTCTTTGACACGCTGTTCCATCTCACGAGCGGCTTTGTTGGTGAAGGTGAGGGCCAGAATTGCATTTTGGGGAATATGTTCTTCTAACATCTGAGCGATCCGGTAGGTGATCACCCGTGTTTTTCCACTGCCGGCTCCGGCGATAATCAGTAATGGACCATGGAGAGTATGAACAGCTTCGTATTGTTCAGGGTTCAAATCAGGAGGTGAAGAAGGCATGGCCTTTAAATTAACCGCGACAGCAAGTTTGGTCTAGCAAGGCAAAGTTGATCTGGCCAATAAACAGAAAAAACGGTACTATCAGGAGGGGAGCGTGGCATGTCGGAGGTCTTTCAAAGGCTCGTCAAAACTTTGTCTCATGAGGAACGTCGAGATTTGCTCAAGAGGCTCACCGCAAGTCCTGAGCCAGACTCTTTGGCCCCTCCGCCTGTTGAAACCGAGCCAGAATGGGAAGAAGTCTATCAATCTTACAGCCTTTGGCGAAAATTCCTTTTGTGGCTCAAAAAGTTCTTTCGTGCCACCGATCTGGCGACCATAGTTCAAGAGCAGGTTTTGGCTGACCTGGCGACGCGCTTAGAGCGACAATGCCCAGGCTTTTTTCATCTGCGTCTTAAAATGGTGCTCACTCCGTTTTACCGAGAACTCGAGCATCTGTTTTTAGCCCTCAACCCTTTTCGGGAGCCGTTTCGAACCGCTTTCGGGGAACGGAAAAATGAATTTGTCGCTTTTTGGATTGCTCTTGAAATTCCCGAGTGGCAAGAAATCTTGAATGCCCTGTCCGATTTTGCGACTTTAGAGTCTCAGCATCCCGAACGTCCGGTCAAAGAAATTAAGGCGATTGTCGATGGTGATTTTCGCAATTTGCTGGATTCTTTGCCGCCGGACCGTAAAAAACGCCTCAATGAAAGTCTCAAGGCTCTCGCAGCTTTTAGAGCACTGTGTCAGCTTCCCGCAGACAAACTGCTGTCACCGTTTCAACTTTTGTCAGTTAATGGACAGCCCAGCAATGCGCTTTTGACAGAACTACAGGAAGACTTGGTAGAGTTGGCGAAACGCCTCGATGCTCTCAAAGCCTCGGTGCCGGAACCCGTTCTGGAAGCTCTTTTTCTTTTTCACAACGGGGATACCTTTAACTCGCCCGATGTTGACGTCGAAACCCCGCTAGCAGCATTCCTCGACCAGGCTCACTACGCCTGGGGCGCCGTCCGGGACTTTCATCAGCGTGTCCCTCTGGCAAAGCTTTGCGCCTGGCTTCAAGGAAACCCCTCGTGGGTACCCTCGAGTAGTCTGGCTCCTGTGGATGAATGGGTCACGTTATATCGACGCTTTTGGCAGAATAGGCTAGATGCTGCGTTTGAAGTTTTTGTTCGTCAACGAAAGGTCAGAATTGTCGTCAGTGAAGCTTGTCGTTTTTTAGAAGTCACCCCCGATGAGTTTGGCAAAGACCCCTTTTACCCTCCGATTTTTCCAGGGCGCCTCCCCACTCGTGGCGAGCAAACTCTCGAATTCTTGCGTCTTTTTCTTGAACGGATTTTTATTCCCAAAATGAACCCGACGTTAAAGATTGTTCTTTTGGAAGGGGATTTTTATAAACGTCACAACCGAACTACTTTTACGGATTGCTACAATACCCTTCTTCAAATTCCCGATCAACTGGCGGCCTTTCAGCGCCGTTTCGGTCCTGACGGAGAATGGGGTCAGCGTTTACAGACTATCCGCCAAGAGGGCAGTGAAGATATCCTTGTACCCCTGATAAAAGAAATCTTCCTTTCTGCCGGTGATTGGGTTGAAGCGTTCCTGTCGCCTGCTTTGGCTGTTTTTACAACCTTTCAAGAAGTGCTGGAAGGCTTGGTCAAAGGCGATACAGGTGGTCGGTTTGACACCTTGGCCAACATGAACCTTATAGGTGGCAAACCCACAGGGGTTTTGCGCCGCGAATTAGAATCTGTAACACGCCGGTGGGAGAAATTCCTTCAGCTCATTCAAGATTTTGAACAGATCGATTCCCTCCAGGTAGTTCGCGATAATTGACGTCCTCGAGGTTTTCTGTTTTACTTAGCGATCACATGAACCACCTAGAGGATGCTTGGCAAGCCCGCGTACAAGCGGTTTTGAGTACGCTTCAACCTTCTTTGTCTCCTGACCAAATTCCCCCTGTGGTAGCGGAACGACCGCCCCGGCCTGATATGGGGGACCTAGCTTTTCCTATGTTTGCCTATGCCAAATTGCTCAGGCAAGCTCCTCCCGTCCTTGCGAAAGCCGTTGCCGCGAAGTTAGTCGGGCCGGGCAAGGTTGTAGCCCTTGGACCTTACGTCAATGTTCACTATGCGCGTTCAGAGGTAATTCGTGAAGTTCTTGAGTCCGTTCGCCATTCAGGACAAGCTTATGGGACCTCTCAGCGTTTGGCAGGTCAGCATATCATGCTGGAATTTTCATCGCCCAACACCAACAAGCCGCTCCATTTAGGACATTTGCGCAACAATACCCTTGGTGAAGCTGTTTCGCGCCTCTTAAAAGCCGCTGGTGCGGAAGTCCGTAAGGTCAATCTTGTTAACGATCGTGGCGTTCATATCTGTAAATCGATGTTGGCGTATCAAAAGTTTGGTGAGGGGGTAACTCCCGAGCAAGCCGGACGAAAAAGTGACCACTTTGTGGGAGACTTTTACGTCAAGTTTGCCCAATGGGCAGCTACCGATGATACTGCCGAGGCTCAAGCCCAAGAGCTGTTGCGCCTGTGGGAAGCCCAGGATCCGGCAACCCGTGAGCTCTGGGCAACCATGAACCGTTGGGCGGTTGAGGGCATTCTTAAAACCTACGAGCGGACGGGGATTCATTTTGATGCTATTTATTATGAAAGTCAGACGTATCAGCTCGGAAAAGAAGAAATTGCCCGAGGCTTAGAAAAAGGTGTCTTTAGCCGGCGTGCCGACGGAGCTGTTGTTGTAGACCTCCCCTGGAAAAACTCGCCCGACGATGAGGCTAACGCACAGAAGGTTCTCTTACGAGCGGATGGAACCTCCATCTACTTGACTCAGGACATCGGGACCGCTATTTCACGACATAAGGATTGGCCCTTTGATCAACTGATTTATGTCGTAGCCAATGAACAAGATTATCACTTTAAAGTTCTGTTTTATGTTTTGGGTCTCTTAGGGCAGACTTGGGCCCAGAATTTATTTCATCTGTCGTACGGCATGGTCAATTTACCCGAGGGGCGGATGAAAAGCCGCGAGGGAACCGTTGTTGACGCAGATAATTTAATTACAGAACTACGCGACGGTGCTATCGGCGAAATTCAAGCCAAAGGTCGTGAAGAAGAGGTCGACGGCCTTGAGGCAACGGCAGAGGCCATTGCTCTGGGTGCGCTTCACTATTATCTCTTGCAGGCAACGCCCACCAAGGACATGATTTTTAACCCTGAAGAGAGCCTTTCGTTCAATGGAAACACCGGGCCTTACCTTCAGTACACGGGGGCTCGGCTGTCTTCGATGCTCCGCAAAGCCCAAGAAAACCCCCCTCAGGCTGACTTTAGCCCTGAATGTCTGACCGCTGACGAGGAATGGGAGTTGGTGAAGCTAATAGCGGATTTTCCCGTGGTGGTCGAACGTGCCGCTTTAGCCAAGGATCCTAGCTCAGTTGCGGCTTTTCTTTATGATGTTGCCAAGGCGTTTAGCCGGTTTTATCATGATTGTCCGATTCTTACAGCCGAGGCTGAAATCTCGGCAAGCCGTTTGGCGTTGTCCGAAGCGGTATTAACTGTTCTCAAGAACGGTTTTGAACTTTTGAACATTCCTTTTCTGCGCAGCATGTGAGGAGTAAAGGGGGATTTATGGCCATGGTCAAACGGCCCGAGGCTTGGGGATTATATGAGCCGCAGTTTGAAAAAGATTCTTGCGGTGTAGGATTTTTAGCCCATATTAAGGGCAAACGGAGTCATAAGATCCTCGAAGACGCTTCGGGAATCCTTTGCCGTATGGATCACCGCGGTGCGCGCGGCGCAGAAATCAATACCGGGGATGGTGCAGGAATTCTAACAGCCCTTCCTGTCAAGTTTTTGTCAAAAGTTGCCTCCCAAGCCAGGATTTCGTTGGGTGCTGAGGGGACTTGGGCAGCTGGTAACGTCTTTTTGCCCAAAAATGACCAAGAACGAGCCGCTTGTAAGAAACAACTCGAAGCAATCGTCACACAAAAAGGACAAAAGTTCTTAGGTTGGCGCCGTCTGCCCACAGTGGACGAAGGTTTGGGGCCGACCGCTTTGGCTTCTGAACCCGTCGTTGAAACCCTCTTTGTTGGCGCCGCTCCTGGGCTATCGGCTGATGAATTCGACCGTAAGCTCTTTCTTATTCGAAAAATGGCGGTTCACGCCCTGCGAGGCCGTTCCGGACTCGATCAAGACTCTTTCTTTTATGTATGTTCGCTGTCAACCAGAATCATGGTCTATAAGGGTATGTTAACCCCTGACCAGGTTTGGAGTTATTACCAAAAGGACCTTTCTGATCCCGACTACGAAACGCATTTGGCCATGGTGCACAGCCGCTTTTCAACCAATACCTTCCCCTCATGGGACCGCGCGCAACCTTTGCGTTATATGAGTCACAACGGTGAAATCAACACCCTGCGGGGAAACGTCAACAAAATGTTTGCCCGTCAAGAGTCTTTGGCTAATGACCTGTTTGGTGCAGAACTAAAAGACGCTTTTCCGATTGTTGAGCCGGATTTGTCTGACTCAGGGTGTTTTGACAACGTTTTGGAACTTTTGACGTTGTCGGGGCGTACCCTGCCCGAAGCTGTCATGATGATGATTCCCGAAGCTTGGCAGAACCATGGGGCCATGGAACCAGCGAAAAAGGCTTTCTATAAGTATCATAGCGCGATGATGGAACCCTGGGATGGTCCCGCTAGTATCGCGTTTACCGATGGCCGCTTTATCGGAGCCGTTCTTGACCGAAACGGGCTACGGCCCAGCCGCTTTTACGTTACCAACGATGATGTCGTTATTATGGCAAGCGAAGTCGGCGTCATTGAGGTGCCCGAAGCGCAAATTCGGCAAAAAGGGCGACTTCAACCCGGAAAGATGTTCTTGGTCAACTTTGAAGAAGGCCGGATTGTCGATGACAATGAACTAAAAACCAAAATTGCGGGACAGCGACCTTACGCCGATTGGATTAAAGCTCAAGAAATTAAACTTTCGGATTTGTCGTCAAAAGTTGAGCCGCATGGGTATGACGAGGCCACGGTCGATGTACGACGAAGAGCGTTCGGTTACACCTACGAGCACCAAGAGATGGTTCTTAAGCCGATGGTCGAAACGAGCCAAGAGGCTTTGGGTTCGATGGGTAACGATGCACCGTTGGCGGTTCTTTCCGAAAAGCCACGCCTTCCCTATGAATATTTTAAACAGCTGTTTGCCCAGGTGACCAACCCTCCTATCGATTCGATCCGTGAAGAGATCGTCATGAGTTTGGAAAGCTTTATTGGCCCCGAGAAAAACTTATTGTCCACGACTCCCGAGCATGCCCACCGTTTGCTCTTGCCTAACCCTATCCTGACCAATGAACAAATGGCAGCCCTCAAGCATATTGACCGCAAGGGCTGGAAAACTAAGATTCTTGATGCAACCTTCGCCAAAGCAGAGGGCGAAGCTGGTCTGGAAAAGGCGTTGGACCGGTTGGCGTCCGAGGCTGAAAAAGCGTTGGATGAAGGCTACGCCCTTTTGGTGCTTTCTGATCGTGCCGTGTCGGCCGAGCGTGTTCCCGTTTCTGCCCTGCTTGCCGTAGGAACAGTGCATCATCACTTGATTCGCCTGGAACGCCGTAACCAGATCGGTCTGCTAGTTGAATCGGGCGAGCCTCGCGAGGTGCATCACTTCTGCTTGTTAACCGGCTATGGCGCGGATGCCGTTAACCCTTACCTGGCGTTTGAAGTGATGTGGCGTATGGCCCGCGACGACTTTTTTGATAAACCCTATAGTGACGAAGAAATTGTGGCTCACTACCTCAAGGCCGTGGCCAAGGGTATGCGCAAAGTCTTCGGAAAAATGGGAATTTCGACCTTAGAATCCTATAAAGGTGCCCAGATTTTTGAAGCGGTGGGCTTAGATGAGTCGGTGATTCGCAAATCTTTTGCGGGTACTGCCAGTCGAATAAAAGGTGCGGGCTATGACGTTCTGGGCCGCGAGGCTCTTGACCGTCACCGCATGGGGTGGCCTGAAGGGAACGCCCCGGTTTATGACCGTTTCTATTCGCCGGGAGACTACCACTACCGCTACGGTGGCGAAAAACACATGTGGGACCCTGAATCCATTGCCGATCTTCAGAGAGCGGTCTGGCAACAGGACCCTGCGGCCTGGGCTCGTTTTAGTGCCCGTCAAGCTGAACGGTCTGCTCAACAAGCCACCCTGCATGGTCTTTTGTCCTTTAAAAAGGGAACTCCGATCCCGGTATCAGAAGTCGAACCGGCTTCTGAGATTGTGAAGCGGTTTGTGACCGGCGCTATGAGTTACGGTTCAATTTCGAAAGAGGCCCATGAAACTCTGGCCATTGCCATGAACCGCTTGGGCGGAAAGTCCAACACCGGTGAAGGGGGAGAGGATCCTGCACGGTTCGAACGACTCCCCAACGGGGATTCCAAGCGTTCTGCCATCAAGCAGGTTGCCTCGGGGCGGTTTGGCGTCACAATTCACTATTTGACCAATGCCGACGAAATTCAAATTAAAATGGCTCAAGGTGCCAAACCCGGCGAAGGTGGCGAGTTACCAGGACATAAAGTCGATGAAACCATCGCAAGAACCCGTGGCTCTACCCCTGGAGTGGGTCTGATTTCACCCCCGCCGCACCATGATATCTACTCGATTGAAGATTTAGCCCAATTGATTTTTGACTTGAAAAATGCCAATCCCAAAGCCCGCATCAGCGTGAAGTTAGTTTCTGAAGTTGGTGTTGGTACGATTGCTGCTGGTGTAGCCAAAGGTCATGCCGATCACATACTTGTGTCAGGGCATGAGGGCGGTACTGGTGCTTCTCCGTTGACGGGTATCAAAAACGCCGGTCTTCCTTGGGAACTTGGTATTGCCGAGACCCACCAAACCCTGGTGATGAACGATTTACGTTCTCGGGTTCGGTTGCAAACAGACGGTCAGTTAAAGAATGGTCGCGACGTGGTGATGGCGGCTATGTTGGGTGCCGAAGAGATGGGCTTCTCGACGGGCCCGCTCATTACCCTGGGCTGTATCATGATGCGAAAGTGTCATAAAAACACCTGTCCCGTCGGGATTGCGACCCAAGACCCGGTGCTTCGGGAAAGGTTCAAGGGAAAACCCGAGTATGTGGAGCGCTTCTTCCACTATGTTGCCGAAGAGGTTCGCCAGATTATGGCCGATTTAGGCCTACGGACCTTTAATGAGCTGATTGGACGGGTTGATCTGTTAGATACCGATGCCGCAGTCCGTCACGCCAAAAGCCGCAATATTGATTTGAAGCCGCTTTTGACCATGGCACGCAAGCCTTACCCTGAGGCAGGTGTCTACTGCACGCAAAAGCAAGATCACGGCTTAGACCACGTGTTGGACCGTACACTCATCACCGAAGCGGCGGCCGCCCTAGAAAACAAAACTCCTGTAAAACTCAAGCACAAGATTTCTAACGTGGACCGCGCCTGTGGTACGCTTTTAAGTCATGAGTTAACCCGGCGCTGGGGTGCGCTGGGCCTACCAGAAAACTCCATCGAAGTACAGTTTCACGGGCATGCGGGACAAAGTTTTGGCGCTTGGCTTGCCAAAGGTGTTACCTTCCATTTGGAAGGCGATGCGAACGATTACGTTGGTAAGGGCTTGTCAGGCGGGCGACTTGTCATTGCTCCCCCGTCCGAGGCGCAGTACAAACCCAGCGAAAATATCATCATCGGCAACGTTGCCTTTTATGGAGCAACCGGCGGAGAAGCATTTATTCGTGGCGTGGCCGCAGAACGCTTCTGTGTTCGCAACTCGGGCGCGACGGTCGTTGTTGAAGGGGTTGGCGACCACGGTTGTGAATATATGACTAGAGGTACCGCTGTCATTCTTGGCCCAACCGGTCGTAACTTTGCGGCAGGGATGTCTGGGGGAGTTGCCTACGTTTGGGACCCTCAAGGACGTTTGGAACACCAGCTTAATACGCAAATGGTTGAGCTAGAAAAACCTAGTCAAGAAGATTTTGACCTGATCAAAGGTTTAATTCAAAAGCACTATCAAAATACTGGCTCCGATGTTGCCGAAAGCCTGCTTTCAGCCTGGGAAAAGCATCGGACAGAGTTCGTTACCGTCATGCCGACGGACTACAAAAAGGTTCTGGAGGCTCGCAAGGCCAAGACCGCGGAGGTGTCTCATGGGTAAGCCCACTGGCTTTCTGGAATTCGACCGACAAAAGGTCAAAGATCGGAATCCTCTTGAGCGGATGGGGGATTTTAAAGAGTTCTTGGTTCCGTTGGCTGATCCGGAACGGCGTCAACAAGGCTCCCGCTGTATGGATTGCGGGGTTCCGTTTTGCAATTCGAGCTACGGTTGCCCGGTAAACAACCTCATTCCCGAATGGAATGACCTGATCTATCACAAACAAGATTACGAAGCGTTTCTTCGGCTTCGCAAAACCAATAACTTTCCTGAATTTACGGGTCGCGTCTGTCCGGCTCCCTGTGAAACCGCCTGTGTTTTGGGAATCACTTCTCCTGCGGTAACGATCAAGGACAACGAGGCCTGGATCATTGATAATGCCTGGGAAAAGGGCTGGATGAAGCCAAGACCGGTTCCGGCTCGCACGGGTAAACGGGTGGCTGTTATTGGATCGGGACCCTCAGGTTTGTCGGCAGCCGATGAATTGAACCAAGCGGGGCATCAAGTTACCGTATTTGAACGAGCAGACCGGATTGGCGGGCTGTTGATGTACGGAATCCCCAATATGAAGCTGGATAAGGGTCTTGTTGAACGACGGATCCAGGTTATGCGCGACGAGGGCGTGGAGTTTCGCGTCAATGTTGCCATTGGCAAGGAAGTTGCCGCTAGTGACCTTTTGAAAGAGTTTGATGCCGTGCTTATCGCTACAGGTGCTACCAAGCCGCGCGACCTGCCGGTGCCGGGGCGTTCGCTCAAAGGTGTCCATTTCGCGATGGAGTTTTTAGGGGCCAACACCAAGAGCTTGTTGGATTCTCAGCTGAAAGATGGAAAATATATCAACGCCCAAGGTAAAAAGGTTATCGTTATTGGCGGTGGCGATACAGGGAACGACTGTTTAGGAACCAGCCTTCGCCATGGGTGTTCCTCGTTGGTCAACTTCGAACTTTTGCCGCAACCGTCTGCCGAGCGAACAGAAGAATCTCCCTGGCCCACCTATCCGCGTCTTTACAAAGCCGACTACGGACACAACGAAGCTGTAGCCCGTTTCGGAAAAGACCCCCGTGTGTTTTCCATCGCCACGAAAGAGTTCATTGGCAATGCGAACGGAGAACTAACCGGCTTAAAAACCATTGACCTCAAGTGGGAGAAAGACGAAAAAGGACAGTGGAAAATGAGCGAACTGCCTGGGACTGAAAGAACCTGGGAAGCCGATCTGGTCTTTTTGGCTTTGGGTTTCTTGGGCCCCGAAGAGGAAATTCTCAAGCAACTCGCTGTCGAAACCGACGCTCGTTCCAATGTCAAGGCGCCTTATGGCAAGTTTACGACGAATATTCCCAAAGTTTTTAGTGCTGGGGATGCCCGTCGGGGGCAATCTCTTGTGGTTTGGGCTATCAATGAAGGCCGTGGGGCGGCGCGTGAGATCGATCGTTTTCTTAAGAACCCTTCCTAAGGGTGTTGCTTGCTATTATTCAGGGGATATGTTATATATCCTCTGAAATTTTATGATTTGAGGGATTTTATGTACGCGCTTGTTGAAATTAAGGGTCGTCAGTTCCGCGCCGAAAAGGGTGCCGTTCTTCAGATTGACCGAGTCGATGCCGAAAACGGCACCGCGCTAGAGTTTGATTCGGTTCTTCTCGTAGGCGGAAACGGCGATGTAAAAGTCGGCGCGCCCTATGTGAAAGGTGCTAAAGTAAAAACCGTTGTGGATTCTCAGATCCGCGACGCAAAGGTGTTTTCATACAAGGTAAAGCGCCGGAAATCTTTTCACAAACTGATTGGACATCGGCAACCCTATACTTTGGTTCGTGTCGAAGACGTTATCGGTTAAGTTATGATCCGCGCCCAGGTCGACCTGTCCGAAGAACAGGCGATCGCAAAAGTCGCAATGATGGGGCATGCGGGTTATTCGCTGAAGGGTTCCGATATTGTCTGCGCCGGTGCTACTGTCCTTCTTAGGACGTTTGTCGGTCTATTACGTGCGGAGCCAGGTGTTTTTTTATCTTGGAAAAAAGAAAGCGAGGGTGATGTGGAGTTTTCCGTTATAACGGTAAAGTCCCATTCCGAGCAGTATGTAGGCTGGTGCTGGTACTTTCTGCGAGGTCTTGAAGATTTGGCAAGGGAGTTTCCAGAATATTTGAACTTGAATTACGGTCATTGGAAGGGGAGGTTGTTTCATGGCTCATAAAAAAGGCGGCGGAAGCTCGAAAAACGGACGCGATTCGAATCCGAAAATGCTCGGTGTGAAACGCTTTGGGGGTCAATTGGTCTCCGCTGGCGAGATTTTGGTTCGTCAGAGAGGAACGAAGCTTCACGCTGGTGAAAATGTTGGTATGGGGCGCGATCATACCTTGTTTGCTTTAGTGGAAGGTAATGTTGCGTTCGGTGAACGCCGCGGCAAGAAACTTGTCACGATTGTTCCGTCAGCGAACTAAGGGTTAGCTTGGAAGGGTTTGTCGACGAGACCATAATCGAGGTCTCGTCTGGTCACGGCGGGGCTGGTGCCGTTTCTTTCCGCCGAGAAAAGTTTGTTCCCTATGGCGGTCCCGATGGCGGTGATGGTGGTCGTGGCGGTGATGTTATCTTTCACGTAAAACAGAATCTTAGAACCTTAGCGCATTTGCGGATGAAGAGGCATTGGTTTGCCGGAAACGGTGGCCCCGGTATGGGGGAGCGTCGCCATGGTCGTGATGGCGAGTCTATTTATATTCCAGTACCTCCGGGAACTTTAATTAAAAACGCGCAAACCGGGCAAGTTCTTCATGATTTTTCCCTATCAGAAGAAGTTCAATGGATTTTTCGAACAGGTGGTAGGGGAGGTCAAGGAAACTGGCACTTTCGTTCTTCTCGTCATCAGGTTCCTCGGTTTTCTCAGCCAGGTGAACCAGGGTCTCAAGAAAAGCTTATTGTTGAACTAAATATTATCGCTGATATTGGGTTTGTAGGGTTTCCTAATGCGGGAAAATCCACGTTGCTTTCGTTATTGACGAATGCTAACCCCAAAATTGCTCCGTATCCTTTTACCACAAAAATTCCCAATTTGGGTGTGATGCGAGTTTGGGATCGTGATTTGGTTTTAGCGGATATCCCGGGGATTCTTGAAGGAGCATCGCAGGGGTTAGGCTTGGGAATTCAGTTTCTTAAGCATATAGCCAGAACCAAGGGCTTAGCGTTTTTGGTCGACCTTTCAGAAGAAACCTTCTTGGATTCTTATCACACCCTTTGCCATGAGTTAGAAGCCTTTAGTGTCGATCTGGCGGCAAAACCTCGTGTTCTGATAGGGTCGAAAACCGATTTGGATGAGACTGGTGAACGCCTTGCACAGTTGAAGTCTGCCTTCCCCGAGTTAGAAGTTCTAGGAGTCTCGAGCTTTGCTCGCGATAGGCTTTCTGAAGTTCAAGAAGCCTTCTTTCGGTTAGCCGAGGGAGGCGTCGGCGTATCTTGAAGACGGCCATTCTTGGCGGTACGTTCAACCCCCCCCATTGGGGCCATCTAATGTTGGCAGAGCTAGCGTACTGTGAAGCGGGTTATGAACAACTTCTGTTGGTACCTACGAGAAAACCTGCACACAAGATTATCGCCGGGGCAACGGATGAACAGCGGCTCACAATGCTGTCTTTAGCCTTAGAGAACTTTTCTGTACCAGGGCTAAAAATCGCTATTGAAACTTGCGAACTTTATCGTCCCGGGGTTAGCTACTCCATTGACACTGTTGCTTGCGTTGAAAAGCTTTATTCTTTAGAAGGTAAACCAGGCCTTCTCTTAGGGGATGATTTATTTGAAACGTTTGACCAATGGAAGGACGCGCCTTCGATTGCCGAAAAAGCTGACCTTTGGGTGGCTCGGCGCAAGTATAGCGATCCTTTACCGTCAAAGTTTCCTCATCAGTATTTTCGTAACCCCATCGTCGGCGTTTCGTCTTCAGAAATCCGCGAGCGTGTGGCTCGCTCGGATGTTTGGCGCGCCTTGTTACCACCGTCTGTTGCCCGCTATGTCACCGAGCAGGGGTTGTATCGAGAGGGTAAATCATGAAAAAGTCCCTTTTTCATCCTAGTCGCCTCCTCGTTGCCTTGGTGGTATTGATTGCCGTGGGCACAGGGGTTTTTGTTTTCTTTCAAGTAAGAACAGACCCAGTTAAAGACATGCTAAACGCGGGTCAAAATTTGGTTGTCGATGTTATCGTAGAGCACGAGCACCAGCCTCTGTTCAACGAAGTAGTTTTTTACAACCCGATAACGCGAAAGACTGCGTTCATGGATGTTCCTCCTAATACAGGCGGATTGCTACCAAGCTTGGGCAGAGTGGATGGGATTGCCGCCCTTTACCACCCTCAAAAAATGCGACCGTATTTGGATCAGCTCGGATCTTGGTTAGGTACCCCGGTTCCTTTTTATCTTATTCTGGATACTCGCCAGCTTTCCGCGACGGTAGACCTTTTAACCGGGATTGAGCTGTTTATTTCGTCATCACTTGAGCTGACCCAAAGTTCTCCGGTGTACCTGCTACCTTCAGGCAACAATCGACTTGATGGCCCTAAAGTAATCCAATTTCTGTTAGCTCCCCGCGAAGGAGAAGACTTGGCCGATCGCGCCAGCCGATACCAGCGACTCGTACAAGCCTGGTTACGGAGGTTAGGCGAAGAAAAATCCTTTCTTGTGCGGCCGAAGGTGTTCCCGTTTTTGTGGAAAAACGTCGTTTCAAACTTTGAAGACGTGGGAATGAAAACGTTTATTCAGGTTTGCGCACAGGCTGACTGGGAACGCACGGTAATGCAACGAGTTCTGGGTACCGATCGTGATGTAGACGGAAAAACTCTTCTATTTCCACACTATAACGGAACGTTGCTCAAAGATAGTATTCGACAAATTCTTGAAATTTTACCGCGCAAAGATGGCTCAGCATTGTTACCCTCATCGGTTACTATCGAAATTTTGAACGGGACAAAACAACCCGGTTTAGCTACACGAACCTCGTTGCTTCTCAAAAGTTTTGGTTACAATGTTGTTGCCGTTCGTAATGCTGATAACACAAATCAAGACTACACCGTGATTGTTGATAGAAAAAACACACAAGAAGCCGCTCGTAAAGTAGCGGATATCATACAATGTAAGAAATTGGTCACCTCTCAGGAGACAACTCCTGCTGATGCTGACGTTATTATTACCCTAGGGAAGGATTTTGATGGACGTTATGTTCGATAAACCAGGCAATGCCCCAGAAACTCTCGTGCAAGAGCTGGGAGCTTACCTTAACGACTTAAAAGCAAAAGATGTCTTGGTTATGGATGTTAGGGGACTCTGTACTTGGGCTGACTGGTTTGTTCTAGCAACTTACAATAGCCAAGGACACTTGAAAGGGCTTGTCGAAGAATTGGATGTTTGGGCCGTAGCCCACGATATTCCCTCGGGACGTCCCAAAAAAAAGCAAGTCAACGAATGGATGCTCGTCGATTGGGATGAAGTGGTTGTCCACTTATTCTCAGATAAAGCACGTCAATATTATGAATTGGAAAAGCTTTGGTTTAACGCTAAGGTAACCCATTACAGTACTTAATCGGCAGGTTTCGAAATCGGAGGCCGAAGCGATTCTTTACACTTCGGCCCCTGATTAACAGTTTTTAGAAGTCGTCGTATTCCAGATCGTCTTCGACGTCATCGTCAAAGTCGTCATCTTCTTCAATGTCCTCATCCTCATCATCGAAATCGTCTTCGTCTTCGAGGTCATCGTAATCGTCGTCTTCTTCTTCAAAACCATCATCATCATCAAAGTCGTCATCGAAATCATCTTCGTAGTCCGACTCGTAGTTATCAAAATCTTCATCACTGAAGCGGTAAAATTTCATGGACGTATCCTTTTCCGAGGGGGATAAAGCGAAATCTAACGTGGGGTCCTTGACCTGTCAATAGAGGAAAAATGCAAAAAAGCATTTGACACGATTTTAATATTCCGTATAATGTCCTTCGGTTTAAAACTTAGAACTTATGTTGGTCCTTGGGTAAGAAAATTTGCAACTTCCCCAAGGCCGGTTTACAATTGTCCCCAGGGCACAGATTTGTTACTGGAGGGCAAGATGACCATTACTGACATTAGAGTTCGGAAAGTGGCCGGAGAAGGTAAGCTCAAAGCCTACGTTACGGTAACTTTTGAAAATTGCTTTGTTGTACACAACGTCAAGGTGATCCAAGGCGAAAGTGGTGTGTTTATCGCCATGCCAAGCCGACGGACCAAAAGCGGGGAGTACAAAGACGTGGCCCATCCGATCAACTCGGATTTTCGTGCCACTCTCCAGGAGCAAATTTTAAAAGCATACGAAACAGCTGATGACGCGGACATGATCTCCGGAGACGAAGAATAAAACATTGGGACGTCGCCAAGTTGGTAAGGCACCAGAATTTGGATCTGGCATCCGGAGGTTCGAGTCCTCCCGTCCCAGTTTCTCTGTTTCAAGGAGTAGACCATGGATTCACTGACCCTGGCGTTCCAGGATCG
>JAJXVP010000301.1 GCA_021782055.1 bacterium
AGGATTGGCAGTCGCAACACCGTAGATTCCTCCCGCCACAAGAAGTCCCAAACCACCCCAACTGAGGACTTGCGACGTAAGAGTTTCTTGGTTGTAGGCTTGCAGAGAGATATGAGTGGCGGGGTCAGACTTGAGAATTTGAAGCAAGTGAGGGGCGAGTCCAAAATCTACCCCATAGATTCGCCCTTGATAAAATAAGTGGTCAAAATAGAGGCGGAAAAAGCGGTCTGAGAGGGCTGTCGGGGGGGTACCCAGGGCGGCGAGCAAAACCGAACGAGAAACCCCCAGTCGGCGTAGCTTTTCGCGATCAGTCTGGGATAGCTGACCTTGTGAGGCGTGGGCATGGGCGTAAGCTATCATGACAGAAGGCGACACCTCGGCCTGTTGTAAGCGAGCAAGGTCTGCCGCTAGCGGTGAAGAAAACTCAGCCGGGGTGTTCGTTTCCGCTTCAAGGGCACCGGAGAGTCCGAGGAAAAAAACCGTAAACACCAAAAATATTGACTGGACACGGAGTTTCGCATGCATACAGGAAAAACCAGCCTCCCCAGCTAAAGTTTCAAAAAAAATAATCTTAGGACCTTTGGTCGGTATCGCGAAAAAAAAAGTGGGGCTTCAATAGGAGGCGGAGGATCTTTATGAAAAAACTATCAGAAAAATTTCTGGGCGGAGTTATCGTCGCAGGCCTAGTCCTGCTCGCCGGTTGTGCGACCTCTGGCTCGGCGTCCGGTTCAACCTCAGCCCCCGCTGTTGCCGCTGTAACTCAAGCTACGTACCCGTTGAGTGCCGCCGAGGGGGTGCAGTGGGATGGATGGGATGCCAATCCGACAACGGCTTATGCTAATCCTGGTGGAAATGATGGGCCAAAGGGTGTTGCGTCCTATACGATTCTCACCACGGCACCCAAAAGCTGGGGGTGGGGGATTGTTGCTCAGATGTCATCGGTGGTGAATCTGTCAGAATTCTCCCAAGGGCATATTACCTTTTGGCTGAGAAGCACCTACCCAGGAAAATTGCTCGTGGGCTTTGGTACTGGAACCTCCGACGCTGGTGACAACGGCTTCGCCTATACAGAACTGGCTTCGGGTGATGCTGGCTTTGTCAATGACGGCAATTGGCATCAAGTGACGTTGGCGATTTCGGCGTTGAAATTCTGGCATAAAGATGGTGCTCAGGCTCCACAAGCCCCTGACCTGACCCGTGTCAGTGCTCCCTTCTTTACGGCCGATGTGTTTGCTTCTGGAGGTGGGTACCGGGGGACTCGCGACACCCAAGATGCTACCAATGGTCAGCAGATTGATGTGGCCGGAATCGAGTGGACTCGCTCGTAGACGAAGAATTCTAGACGAAACGGCTGGTTCCGCCTATCTTAACACGATGACGGAACAGCCCTCCCTTCCCCAACACCCTGTAGAACAGCTTTTGTCTTCGCGTAAACGGGATAACTACCGGTTTACCATGGGTAGAATTGAAATTTTTTGGGGTCTTTTTAATATCGCAGGCGTTTGGCTATACGCCCTGGTCTTTCCCCAAGCGCTATTTTGGGCGCTTTGGATTCCTCTCGGTGTGGTAATCATTAGTTTGCTGACGCGCAGGCTGTCCCGCAAGGCCGACCGCATGGTGCTAAAAGCGGGGGCCTTGATGAGCATTTGGGCGTTCGCTCTGTTAAGCCTCCCTGTACTCATTGTTGTCTTTCCCGCGTTAAATTTGTATTCGCTTGATAATCGAATTGTCTTTCCCTTAGCAATGGCATGGATTGGTTTGGCCTTTTTAGCTAATGGGATCTTTTTATCACAGCCATCCCAATACTGGGGTGCGGTTGTCTTCTGCGGTTCTGCCCCAATCTTTTCCTTGTGGCCCGAGGGGTATCCTGTTATTTTTTCAGCCGTTAGTTTTTTGGGACTAGTAGTGACGGGTGTATGGTGTTTACGGGAGGGGCGTGAAGGATGACCTCGGGGGATGGGCTCAAACAGCCTGGGGGAATCCTAGCTCTGAAACAGCAAATGGACCCTTTACTGAATTCAGAAATCCGTTTCACGATCATGACAGCCCTGGCACTGTATAAAACCGTAGATTTTTCGTTTTTAAAGGCCAACCTTGAGGTGACGGACGGGAACCTGAGTATTAACCTTTCGAAACTCGAGGCCGCTGGGTTTTTGACCAGTTATAAAGAATTCATCCGAAAAAAACCTCATACCTCCTATACGATAACAACCTTAGGCTTAGAAAGATTATCTTCGCATATTGATGCCATTGCCGAGGTGCGACGCCAAGTTCAACAAGAACGCCAGAAGGGGGAACAATCATGAGCTCCTGGGAAGAACAACTCCGCCGCCAGCTGGCCGATCGTCAAAAATGGGAGACCTTCGGCGGTAAACCTGTGCTTGCGGTGTGGAGTGTTGTTGCCGTTCTGACCTTGCTATGGCCGTTTTCGCCAGTGTCGTTGGTGACGCTTTTCGCTTTAGGCGTTGTCGTTCAAGTCCTTCTCTTTATCATTCCCCGATTCTTGATCAGCCCACGAAAAGCCTTGCTGAGCCTTGAGCTCAACCTTTTATGGTTCGTGGGGGCCCTTTTGGCCTGGATAGCCGCCAGCTGGGGTCCTTCGACCGGGTTTGTATCCCTTGAAGCGGGACGAACTCTGGCGACGTTTGTTTGGGGTGGGGTTACCTTTTATTCTGGCAGTGTAAAAAATCGTAAAGGGTTGATGGTTGGTGGAATTGTCCTGGCAGGTCTAGCGATAGCCTTGGCTACGGGGCTAAATACCCTTTTTACAGCGGGTTTGGTAGGGGCTGATTTTCTGGTGATTTGGCTGGTGACTAAGAATTAAGTGCTTCTACCTCGTCTGCCAGCTTTTGGGCCGATTCTCCGGTAGTTCTTAGACCGTCGATCAGTTGAAGATTCTTACCATTCATTTCGAGGGCAGAGGTCTTGATTTCGGACATAGACTTATTGATGATGCCGATGCTTTTGACGGCCCCGGTAGTTTGAGAGGCGACTTCGGCGATTTTCTCTTTAAGCTTGTCTACCTGTTCGGCAAAACTTTGAACCCCGGTAATGAGTTCTTGGAACGAATCGGCCGCAAGCCCTACGGCTGTATCGGCATTTTTGATCGTGCCAACAGTCGCCTTAATGGCCTTAGCGATCTTTTGAGAACTTTGCGAGGTTTCATCAGCCAAGCTCCGCATTTCTTGAGCAACGACAGCGAACCCTCGGCCAGCATCGCCAGCATGCGCCGCTTCTATGGCGGCATTCATGGCTAGCATACCGCTTTGTGCGGCGATCTTTTGAATGAGCGTAACGGCCTCACTGATTTCACTTGCGGCCTGAGCAATTTGACTTGAGGCTTGGCGACTGCCTACCATGTGCTGTTGACCCGCTTCGGCAATTTGTTTAAGTCCGGCTACAGCCATGTTCTTGTCATGGGCCGTCTGATCGAGTTCTTGAACGTTTGCGACGATGCCTGTCATAGTGGCGCTAGCCATTCCCGTTTCAAGCTCCTGCCCGGCCATTTCTACCATGAGGGTCTGGTTGTAAGACATAACTTCGAAGGCTTGCTCTTGCAAGGAAAGCATTCTTTGTAAAAAGGCCTGCCCGTGCACACGAAAAAGTTCGACTTGTTGGGTCAAGGTCTCGTGGGCTTGGGCGTGACTCAGGCTTTCCT
>JAJXVP010000302.1 GCA_021782055.1 bacterium
CGCTAGCTGGGCTAGGGTGGTTAAATGCTGGTTGGCAACCTCGGCCGAAAGCTCAGAAAAAATCATGTGTCCGTCTAGACCGACAAAATAGGTCGTCCTTGGGCTAAACAGGTTGGCGAACAGGTGGGTTCCCCAGGCCGAAAGCCGTTGGTGTGCTCTGAGGTTCCCCACTTGAAACAGACCTAAGCCCGAAGGTACCCAAAATACCGACCCGGCAAAGCGCCAGGTTCGGGGCGGGTAATCTCGCTTGGTCGTCCACGGGGTGATCGCCAGCTGTTGGCAAGCGGTTAACTCCTGAAAGAACTGAAAACGGTCCTTGGTTTTTTGGCTCTCTTGTTCTACCGCAAAGTCACCCAAGCGACCAGGCGGCAACCCCCCCGAAGCTTTCAACAGCCCCAAGGCATCAGGGTTTCCCAAGAGGGCTTCTTTTTGGGCGTTACGTACCTTCCAAGACTCTAGGTGATTCAGCGCAAAGAGTTCTGAATGGGGCAGAGGTTCGGTAAGTTCACTTTCTGAAAGCCCACAACCTTCGTTTAAGAACGTCGCCATGGGGTCTTTGAGGCGTGCCAGGATGGTATTGACGTTTTCTAAAAGCTCGGGTTCGTTGGGCATTCGCCACTGATACAAAGGCCGGGTGTTTCGTTCTGGAGCCGGAGAAAACCATCGTTGGTCATAGGTCACCAGGCCTGACGTGGGGTCTTGGTAGCGACGAGACGAGGGCTGAAGCGGATAGATTTTCGTAATCGCGTCACCGGCCTTTTGTCCGGCCAGGGTGTAATGTTCGTTGAGAGCTTGACACAAAGCGGTAACCGCATTCGACTCGGGGGCACATTCGCCGCTGTCGGTGAGCCCGCTGGCCGTAAAAATCAGACGGTCTTGAGCCGAAAGCAGAGATTCTAAAAACAGGTAGCGATCAGACTCGAGCGGATTACGGTCGCCCAGTCGTACCGAAAATCGGGTTAAATCATAATCGGGACGGACCACTTCGCGCGGAAAGCCCGCGTTCATTCCTAACAAAACGACGATACGGTAGGGCAGGGAACGTAAAGGAATCATTCCCGCCACGGTAACGCGTCCGGTTAAAAAGCGAGCTGCCCCCGCCTCTTGCTGTAAAAATTCTTTCCAAAGTTCGGTGGCCAGGGCAAAGCTAACGGCTTGGCCCGAAAGGCCGGCAGTCCCCGCGTTTTCGACAAGGCCGGCGGTCTGCTTGATAAGCTCTTCACGTTCTTCGCCACCGCTATCACCCAGGACGTTTTGCATCCATTGGTTGAGCAAAATTGACCATTGCTCCAGCGTTTGGTTTGATTTTTGAGCCTCGTGAAGCTCTTGTAGTTGCCCTACAAACCGCGAAAGGTCAGCAATAAGGTCCGCGTCAGGAACCGAAGTAAAGGAATAGAGCCCATCGTCGAGACGCGTTTTGGGCCCCAGGCAAAAAGCGGACCACAGGCGATCTAGCCCCTCGTGCCACGTCAAAGCCGGCTCGGGGGGCAAGTTCCACTCGGCCTTGTCTGCCCCCGAGACACCCCAGCGAATTCCTGCTTCTTCGACCAGGAGTCGAGCGTTCTCGCGATCTTCGTCAGAAAGGGGCTCCCCAAGCACTTGCCGAGTCAGTTCCCAGAGCGAAAACACACGGTCAGCCTCAAAACGCCCCGGAGCTACTTGCAAAACCTCATTGAGCCACCGGCTAAAAAGCGACTCGGGGGTACCCGTGTCTGCTAAGTCAAACGGGAGGTTGACCCCACGAGTGGTCTGCGCATTGCGAAAGGTGAGGTCAAGCAAAGGCTCATACAATTCCAGCTGCGGGGAAAGAATGACAATATCGGCCGGGGTGAGGGTTTCATCGGCAGCCAGCGATTCTAAAAGGAGGTCCAAAACGACCTCGACCTCGCGCAGGGGGTTGGCACAACGGGCAAAGCGGATGGTCCACGAGCTTTCTTCGATTGCTTGACCTTCAGGGGCGCTGTTAGCTCGGATTTCCGCCTGTAAAGCCCCTAACAGACCGTGCCCAGTTTCAGCACCGACCAGCGGCTCTTCGTCCAAAACGTCGGCTTCGAGCAGGCAATCCATCAGCTCCCGGCCTGTTTTGCCCCACTCCGCTAAAAGACGGGACCCGGTGAAAAGCGCTTTTGCAGGCGTTTGAAGCCGAGAACGCAAGCTGGCTTGGTCACCCCAGTAATCTAAGGTAGGGACGGGGAGGTAGAGAGTCACGGGTAAATGGCGGCCCAAAGCCTGAAATAACCTCAAAAATACCGGGGGCAGTAACGACATTCCAAACAACGAGACACGAAAGGGCAGGTTGACATTCAGGGGGCCGTTGAGCGCTTTTTCTACGCGTGCGAATAAATCCGCTCGGTGGGGTTGTTGGGCTTGGGCGCAAAGCCTGCGCCACAACTCAGCCTGCCAGGTTTGAGCTTCATGAATTGTCTCATTCCAAAAAGGCGCCGCCGAAAAAGCCTCGTCGGGGATTCTCTGTGCTTGTTCCCAAAGGCTCAGCCAGTCGGGTCGGTACAACAGGTACTGGTCAAAAAGGTCGGCGACTGACGTGGCCAAGCTAAAAGCACGGGTTTCTTTCTCGGGCGAATCTTTTTTAAGATAAGCCCCTAAGGGGAGCAAAGGCGCATTCTGAGGCTCTTGAAGTTTAAGTTCATCAAAAAGGCGAAACAGTGCCCACACCATCACATCTTTTTCAAAAAGCGATTTTTCTTCTTTTTGCCGAAGGATGATAAACGAGAGTTTCATCGCCAACTGAACTGGACTCAGCATTTCGGTGCGAACAAAAGAACCTCGTTGCCGGGCTGTTTCTAAGGCCAGCCATTTTTTCATCCCCGGTGTTTGGACAACAATGTACTCGGGGTCCAAGGGAGAGACTTTGCCTCGATTGGCTGTCTCGTGCGCAAAGCGTTGGGACAGTGCCACGAGATCGGTACTACGGATCATGCGAAAGGCCATAAATCTGTTTTAGGTTATGTTTGAGCTTTCGTCTATAGAAAAAGAAATATTGACAAAAAAGTGTTCAGGTTTAAACTGAGAATAATGACCGAATTTCCCGAAGAATTATCTACCTGCCCGGCGTCTCTTTACCCCGCCGTGCTGGGCATTCTGCACGCCCAGGTGGGTTGTGATTTTTCCCTGTACAAGCAATCTACGATTTTGCGGCGGCTTCAGCGCCGAAAAGACCATTACCCAGAGCGTGATTGGAATTCTTATATTGAGCTTTTAGAGTCGAATTCTGACGAGCAACAGGCGTTGTTCCTTTCTCTTTTGATTGGGGTGACGTCGTTTTTTCGCGACCCTGAGTCGTTTGACGCCTTAGGCCGGGAGCTGCGTACCTGGATGTCTGCCGCAAACGCTCCGGTGACTCTCAGGGTTTGGGTTCCCGCATGCTCGACGGGCGAAGAAGTCTATTCCTTGAGTATTCTGTTACGAGAAGCGAAACAAACCTCGGCCTGGTCGGGCGAAATTCAAATTTTTGCCTCTGACATTGATACCCGGGCCATTGAAACTGCTCGTCGCGGCTGGTATGCCGAGGCCGCTTTACAGGGGGTTTCGTCCCAGCGTCGTCTTGATTGGTTCGAAAGCGAAAACGGCGGTTGGCGGGTTAAAAAGAGCCTGCGGGAAGGTGTTGTTTTTGCCCCTCAAA
>JAJXVP010000303.1 GCA_021782055.1 bacterium
GTTGGTCAATCTATTCATGCTTCTGAAGTTAACGCTATTTCGGGTGTGAAATTCCTTTTGAATGCTGAAACAGTTGTGGCCCATGTCATTAGCACTAAAACCTTGAACGTGGAAGCCGCTTCTGCTGAAACGGTTGCTCCTGAAACTGCTGCTACACCTGCAGAGAAGAAAGCCTGAAGTTAATTGTTTTGGGGCTTGGGAATCCTGGCCCTCGCTTTCAAGACACCCGTCACAATGCTGGTTTTTGGTTTATCGATAAACTGGCAGCTTTGGCGGGTGTTTCTCTTTATAAACCATTTTTTTGTCCATGGAGACAGGCGTATATAAAAACACGGGAATATACGGTTCTTTTGGTTAAACCGCTGACGTATATGAATGAAAGTGGAAAAATTTTACCTCGTTTACGGCACCATTTTCCTTTTCAAAATGACCAAATCTTGGTTGCTGTTGATCAAATGGATTTATCCCCTGGTCGACTTCGCTTAAAACCTAAGGGTAGTGATGCAGGTCATAATGGAGTAAAATCACTTCGTGAAGCCTTAGGGACGGAGACTTTTCGGCGTTTAACCATAGGCATAGGTCGTCCCTATGATGGTTCAAAAGTTTTAGAACATGTTTTGGGTGAGATGCCTTCGGAACAGCGAGACTTGGTTGACCATGCCTTGTCACAAGCTGCACAGCTTTTTTTAGACCAGTTGCGTGAAAGTTTACTAATGCAAGACATGCCAAAAAAAGAAAAGTCGCAACCTTGGTCAGAGCTTCACTTTTGGGAGCATTATCAGAATGAACTTAACCGCTCCAGGACAGCAAGTTTTCCAAGTTCTGGACTCATTCCGGAAGCGCCTTAACCTAGAGCCCTTCGACCAGATTGGGGTAGCCTATTCGGGCGGCTGCGATTCTGCCGTTCTATTGTGGGCAGCTTCCCTTGTTTGGAGTGCTCCTCAAGTTACGGCAATTTGGGTTGATCATGGGGTAAGGTCACTTGAAGAGCGACAAAAAGAAGCCTCCTTAGTTCAAAACTTTTGTCTTCAGCGTGGAGTCGCTTTAATACAAAAAGGTCCTCCTGAACATCCTCTGAGCGGTGAGGGGCAAGAAGATTCCTTTCGAAGGTATCGATTAAATGCCCTCGAAGAAGCCGCTAAGTCGCGGGGCTTAGCGGTGGTGTTAACACCCCACCACCTGCAAGATTTAGCTGAAACCATCCTTTTTCGTATGCTACAAGGGGGCTCTTGGGGGGGGCTATCGGGTATTCCAGAACGCCGTGGCCTCTTTGCGCGGCCTTTTTTGCATGTATCTCAAGAATTATTACAGGCGGTGGCCCTGGAAGAGCACTTAGTTTGGCACGAAGATTCGACGAACCGCAGTTCGCTCTATCAACGAAATTTTCTTCGAAATGAAGTTTTTCCTCTTATACGGCAACGTTTTCCCCAAGCCTCACGGGCTTTGGGGGACTTTAGTCGATATTGGCAGAGGAGTCACCCTTTACACCATTGGTTGGATTCGGCGTGGTCTTTGACGGATCAAGCGGTACTCCCACGCAGAATCTGGGAACAGTGGACGCCAGAACAACGTGAACAGCAACTCTTAGAAGTCTCCAGACGTCTAAGTGCTGAGGCTTTTTCTCGGCAAAGGCTATCGCGTCGCTTTCTAGCCCAAATCTGTCGTTCTTCCGTTTTACATCATTCTGGTGCTGGTTGGAAATTCTCAAGCGATGCCACGATGGTGACTTGGTCACGGATTGTACAAGACACAGACTTAGCGTATCTTATGGAAATTGAAACTCCAAGAGTACTGACGTTTCCCCATTATGAAGTTGCTTTTTCAGGGGAACCTTGGTCCCAAAGAGAAAATTTTGCCACAATTGAGCTGCCGCTCGAGGACAATTTGATATGGCGCTCTCTTAGCCCCGATGAAAGCTGGCGTTTACCTGATGGACGAAGTAATAAGACTTGGAGGCGACGCCATCCCGGTGAGGTGGGGTTATTTCAGAAAGGCGTTCTTTGGGCAGTTTTTGATCTTAAAGCTCAAAAAATGCGCTGGAAGGGGTCTTGTACGGATTTGATTAAGAAGGTGATATTTGTTAAGTTATCAAGACGGAGTATGGGATGAACGACGACGATAAGGACAATAAAGGACCAGGCGGTCCTCAACCTCCTTTTGATTTCCGGAAAAACCGGTTAGCGCTGGTGCTTTTCCTCGTGGTGATTGGTTTATTAGCGGTAATTTTGTTTTCAAATGACTTTGGAACAACAAAAACCATACCGTATTCAACGTTTCTTCAATATCTCGATCAAGGCAAAGTAGAAAGTGTAGTGATTTTGGATCAAGACGAAATAGATGGCGTACTTTCGTCACCATCTGGTCCGTCAGTACCCTTTATGACGCGAATTCCTTACGTTGACCTAAAATTACTGGATGAACTTCGAGCTAAAAACGTCAGAATTTCAGGGGGACAGAAGTCGGTTCCTCTTCTGAAAATGTTCTTGGATTTCATGCCTCTCACTATTGGTATCATTTTAATTTGGATGGTTTTCCGTCAAGTTCAGGGTGGTACAGGAAAAGCTTTTGGCTTTGGTAAGAGTCGAGCTAAGAAGTACAATGAGAAAGGAAAACGCCTGTTCTTTTCAGACGTCGCAGGTCAAGAAGAGGCCAAGCATGAACTCACCGAAGTCGTAGATTTTCTCAAAAGTCCTGAGAAGTTTACTTCAATTGGAGCAAAAATCCCTAAAGGTGTGCTTTTAGTAGGTATGCCAGGAACGGGAAAAACCCTATTAGCCAAAGCCGTTGCCGGCGAAGCGAATGTCAATTTCTTTCATATGTCAGGGTCGGATTTTGTGGAAATGTTTGTTGGTGTTGGTGCCAGTCGTGTACGGGATCTCTTTGAAAATGGACGGCAAAATTCTCCCTGTATCATATTTATCGATGAAATTGATGCGGTTGGCCGAACGCGAGGGGCAGGCTATGGTGGCGGACACGATGAAAGGGAACAAACTCTAAATCAATTGTTAGTAGAAATGGATGGCTTTGATACCAAAGATGGTGTCATCGTCATAGCCGCGACAAACCGTCCTGATGTTCTAGACCCAGCTTTGTTGCGACCTGGTCGCTTTGACCGTCAAGTCGTGGTGGATATGCCGGATGTTAAAGAACGTGAAGCCATTTTGACGTTACATGCTGCCAAAGTGAAGTTAGCCCCAGATGTCGATCTTTTACGGTTGGCGAGGGCTACACCCGGTTCTTCAGGGGCAGATATTGCCAATATCGTGAATGAAGCAGCTTTGTTTGCGGCCAGACGCGGTCAAACTGTGGTGGCCATGCAGGATTTTGAAGAAGCTCGTGATAAAATTCTTATGGGTATCGCGCGACGTTCTAAGGTCATTACTCCCAAGGATAAATTAGCCACCGCATACCATGAGGCTGGCCACGCCTTGTTACACTACTATCTTAAGGATGCCGATCCTCTCCATAAAGTGACCGTTGTACCTCGGGGGCGAGCCTTAGGTGTGGCTTTCTCATTGCCGGATGAAGATAAGTATTCACGTGGAAAAAATTGGTTAATGGACCGTATTCGGATTTCTTTTGGGGGATATGCCGCTGAAGAACTCATTTACGGTGAGACGACAACTGGTGTCCA
>JAJXVP010000304.1 GCA_021782055.1 bacterium
AAGATCGTCGAAGGGCGCCTTTTAAAAGACGGTGAGACCGGCATTATGATGTCGCGTCACCGGCTGGATGAAATCGCCAAGGACAACCACGTACACCTTAAGGTTGGTGACAAAATCTTGATCAACAGCTTCAGCAAGGCAGGTCTTAAGATTCGCGCCGTTCCGTTGGTCGGGGTTTACGAATACACCATTCCGACACAGGCGCTAGAAGTTCTTAGTTACGTAGATGCAGAAACCCTTCGCGCTCTGAATGCTTTGAGTTTGGGGACCATTGCCCCCGCGAAGCTCCCCCCCAAGATTAACAGCTTGCTGAACGCCAGCTCCGACAACGCCTTTTTTTCTGATGCGAGCAAGGGCCCCCTTCCTTCGCTGGGCTCAGCGCTCTCTGGCTCTGGTTCTAAGGAATCTGCTCCTGCAATCACCACGCCTGAAGTGTGGAATGACCTGATGGTTCGGCTAAAACCGGGAGTAGCTCCAGGCCCCGTCATTGCGGCCTTGAACGCCGAGTTCGCCAAGCGCGGCTGGGCGGTACAGGCTGTCGACTGGAAAGCGGCGGCAGGAACAACGGCCAAACTGACGGGCGTCACCCAGGTCGTCTTTAACGCGCTTTTGATCATTTTGTCGATTGTCGCGGTGATTATCATCCTCAACACCCTGGTGATCTCGGTGATGGAACGTACCCCCGAGATTGGGACCATGCGGGCCCTGGGTGCCAGCAAGGGTTTTATCCGCCAGCTCTTTATTGCCGAGACCATGATTACTGCCCTCGTCTTTGGTTTACTGGGAATCCTCTTGGGGACGGGGTTGGTTGTGCTGTTGGGTGCCGTTGGTATCCAAATCAACAACGACTTTTTGCAAATCCTCTTCGGTGCCCGTGATCTACGGCCTTTCTTAAGCTGGAATCAAGTGGGTATGGCTGTCGCCCTGACCTTGGGGATTGGTCTTGTGTCTTGGGTCTACCCCGTCGCCGTCGCGCTTAGAGTAACGCCCTTGGCGGCTATCACCAGTGACTAGTCAGCGCGACAAATTGTGAACTCTTAAGGAGGAACCTAATGGGTATAAGAACCATGGCCTTGCGGAACTTAGGACGTCAAAAACGTCGCACCGTTCTTCTGGGAGCCGCGATTGCTTTTGGCCTCGCGGTGGTCACCCTAGTGAATGGGTTAAGCGCCGGAATGATTCGTTCGTTAGAAGACAACCTTTCGAACCTCTTTACCGGGCAGATTTTTATTACTGGCACCGAAAAAACCGACAAAGGTAAGGTCGTTCAACGCATCGATAACGACGCGGCCCTGTTGAAGGCCGTCAAAGACCTCAAGATTCCTTATGTGTATGAATCCCGAACGTCGGTGGTACCGCAGGCTGGTCTTATCTCAGACACGTCAACGGCTTACCTTACCCTCTACGGGGTAGATTTCGGTCCCGATAGCTTTCTTTCACGACGCTTGAGCCTGCTAGAAGGGACCCTGAACCTGGCAGGGACTGACGGCATTATTATTTCTGAAGGGGCCGCCAAAGCGTTGGATGTCAAACTGGGCGACAGGCTTTCGGTGCAAGCGACGACAGAAACCGGTCAACAAAACGTTGTGGATTTTACCGTTCGTGGAATTTACCGCGACATCGGGGTAGCCTCAAGTCTGGCGGGGGCGTACGCCGATCGTAAACAGGTCAATGTGCTATTAAACCTCGCCCCCACCGACTATAACCAGTTCGGCTTGTACCTTGGTAACATAACTCAAGTTGAGTTCTGGGGTCAAAAGCTCTATGACCAGCTTAAGGCGCAGGGAGTACCGTTGTGGCCCCGGTCCTCGGATCAAAGCCAAATTGACCAAGAACTGAGAACGCAAAAGTGGACGGGAACAAAGTTTCTGCTTCAAACCTTGGACGACAAGCTTTCGATTGTCCGCGCCCTCTTTAGTGCCCTTGACGCCGCCGCTTTTGCCGTTTTGCTCATCCTTTATACCGTTGTCATGGTTGGCATCACCAACACCTACCGCATGGTTGTGCATGAGCGGACTCGTGAAATTGGCACTCTCCGGGCCCTGGGGATGCAGGCCAAAGAGGTGCGGAGGTTATTTTTGTGGGAGGCCGTCTTTTTAGCTCTGGGGGGCATCATCGCCGGTTTTATCGCTGGGGCTGTTCTTTTAGGGCTGACAAGCCTGTTCGACTTGTCAAGCTGGAAGGCGTTCACCATACTTTTGAGGAACAACCATCTGCACCCTTTGGTGGATGCCGGTTCATTTTTTGTTGATCTTGTGGCGGTTACGGCACTCACAGCCTTTGCCGCTAGCTTTCCCGCCCGCAAAGCGGCTAGGCTTTTACCCGCCGCCGCCTTACGCCAAAACTTTTGACGACTCTGCAATTCAGGGAGGATTGTATGAAATTGGTGAATACCGTACGAGGACTGTTTTTTGTCCTGTTGATTTCGGTGGGAGTTTTTCCCGCCGTGGGAGAAGACCTTTCGCGCTTTCAGGCTCTTTTGGCAAAAATTGACGAACAAACAGACTTTCGTAGTCACGATTTGTCGGCCACGGTTACTGTCATTTCGCACAAGCCGGGAGAAGACGACAACGTAATTCAGTGTGAATACTTTCGCCGCGATATTTCGGATAAGTTTGTCATCTTGATCAAAAAACCTGAGGCTCAAAAAGGCCAGGGATACCTCAAGATTGGCGACAACATCACGTTTTACGACCCGGATAGCGGTCAGTTTTCGACCGTGACCGGTTCTTCGAACTTTCAAAACTCCGATGCCAAAAACTCGGACTTTCAAGATTCTACGCTGGCAAAGGATTACAAGGTTGTCAGTGCGGAATCGTACAAACTTGTCGATAAAGACACCTGGAAGCTGACGCTTGAAGCTACCCGCAATACCGTAACCTATCCTAAGCGGATTATCTGGGTAGAGAAATCGACCAACTTGGTTTTGAAAAGCGAGGATTTTTCGCTCTCAGGCCGGGTTCTGCGTACCTCGCTGTACGGTCGGTATATTCAAATTCAAGATCGTTTTATTCCTCAGATTATGCGGTTTGAAGACAACTTGAAAAAGGGTCAAGTGACCATGCTATTTATTCAGAACCCCTCACTGGCCAAATTGCCCGACACTGTCTTTACCAGAGCTTTCCTCGAAAAAGTCAGTCAATAAAGGAAACGGCATGAAACGAACATTGTTGGTTCTTCTTGCGGGGGCAGTGACTCTTTTTCCCGCCCTTGCCCAAAGTACGTCAGACAGTGCTCCCTCTGCTGACATGACTACCAGTCAAGCCGAAGCGGATTTTTTTGGCAGTAGTAAGCCCACAGTCGAAAAAGCAAAACCCACAACGACCGACCCCACTTTGGCCTTTACAGCCCAAGGAACCAGCTGGGGGGGAACCTTATATGACAAGATCGAATGGAATGGCGGTTGGCTCGATGCGAACCCGAACTTTTCGTCCTTGGCCGACAACTGGGGTGATAGTGTCAATTATACCCTGAATAACATTTTCTATATGAACTCACGGCCCGATAAAAACTTTCGCGTCAAAGTCGCCTTGGTCTCAAACTGGCCCTTTACCCAAACGGTTTATCAGCCCTTCTACACGCCCTATCAAATCATTACCATTCCCGCCTCAGGTT
>JAJXVP010000305.1 GCA_021782055.1 bacterium
CAAGACCTCCGGGAACACCGCCGTTTAGCAGGAATGCCGTTGCTCCCTGAGGATCTTCAAGGACTAACTTGTCCGTGGATTTTTCGAGAACCAGCGTCACCCCACTGGGCGGCCCAAAAGGAAGGGAAAACCCTACAAGAAGCTGCACTCGCCTCTGCCGTCTCCAAACTTGAACACAGCTTTCCTTGGGTACTTTGTGAAGGTGCCGGCGGCGTCTTGGTTCCTTTGGCACCGGGGCTCACCACCCTCGATTTTGTGGGACGGCGCGGGTGGCCGGTCATTCTGGTCACCACACCTCGCCTCGGTAGTATCAACCATACCTGGCTGACAATTGAAGCCGTACTGAGCCGCGGGCTCACCCTGGCGGCCGTCGTCGTGAACCGCAGTGACGCTTGGGGCGAAAGTCTGAGGCTGAGCCTTTTAAGTACCTTGCAGGAGTTTGAAGCTCAAGGCAAAGTCCTTGAGCTTTTCGATGACCCTCAAAAAAATTCCAAGGGCTTTTCAAAATTAGCCCAAATCGTTCTGAGCCTTCGTGAAAATCAGACCCAAAATTAAGACCAAGCGGCCTTCAAACGCTTTGAAAACGCCTCTTTGAGGGCCTTCAGTTGAGTCTTTTCAGTAGCCGAGGGGATAGTAAGGTTCCCCTCCAGCTGACCTTGAACCAACGATAACCCGTTTGCGGTCATGACGCGGTAAACCAAGCTGACTAAGGTCAGGTCCTTGTCCCCAGCTTTCCAAATTAAATGAAACCAAACGACCCGATCGGCTCCATAATTTTTTGCCAAGCCTTTCAAGCGGAGGGTATCACCTTGGGCATCCGTCGTTTCATCCTGCAGGTCAAAAGCCACCTGACCTTGATCAAAGAGCTGATCAAAAACGGTTTCTACCAAAGCACTCTCGACCTGAGGTTGGATATCGGTGGCCGGAAGCTCTTGGGAGTGACAAACCAGTACCGTTTCTGCCGAGACAGCACAGACGGACATGCCCCAGAATAGTAAAACTGCCAAAAATCGCATAAATCCCTCCGCTTTCAGTTTCGGCACTAAGTCCAACTAAACTAAATTTTCCTTGATTGAAGAGCCTTTGGAATCATGGTAAACTGGGGGGGTGAACTTTTATGTAATCAGGGTCAAACCCCGTGGTGAAAAATCCTTTGCCCAACTTTGTCAAAAGCTGATTCCCGAGGAGCTGAAGGTTCACTTTCCTCGGCGGCGCTTAACAGAACGAAAACAAGGTGTGACCAAAAAAGTCGAGTCTCCGCTTTTCCCCGGCTATGTTTTTCTGGAAATCCCTGAGACGATGACTCCAGAACTTTATCACCGGTTAAGGAAGGTTCCGGGATACTTCCACATTTTGAAACCCAGCGGTGAGCTAAAAGAACTCAAAGGACACGATCTGGAACTTGTGAAACACTTCCTTCAGTTCGGTCAAGTGATGGAAGCCTCTAAGGTTGTTTTTGATGAAAACCAACGAATCCGAGTTCTCAGTGGACCGATGTCTGGTCTTGAAGGCAAGATTGTTTCCGTCGACCGGCGCAAGGGCCGTGCTAAGATCATCCTAGATTTTGACCGCAACCAGTTTACGATTAACCTCGCCTTTGAAGTGTTAGAGGCTGCCCCAACTGAACCAGGAGTTTCTCAACCACCAGGACTTTCTCATCAAGAGGCTCCGCCCCAGGGAAATGCCTCATGAGTTTGCGTCGGCTCGTCATCATCGGTGCCGGTTTTGCAGGTAGAGCTCTGGCCCGTGAAATCCGTGAGCGGTTTCCCGAGCGCAATCTGGAGGCCTTTTGGGACGACGACCCGGCAAAAATCGGGTCCATTCTCGAGGGTGTCCCTGTCTTAGGGCCTATCTCTGGTATGCGGGCCCGAGAGACCATACCCGACGAGGCCATTCTGGCCATTCCCAGTGCAACCAAGGGTCAGCTCAAACAAATCTACAACATCGTGGTTCAAACAGGGATTCCCCACATCCGCATTTTGCCGGCGATTAGCCAAATCGTCGACGGAGAAGCTCATTTTGTTCTGACGCGCGATATTGACCCTCAGGACCTCTTAGGCCGCAATCCGGTGCAGATATCTCTTCGTCAAAGCCTACGGTATCTGCGGGGCAAACGGGTCCTCATCACGGGTGCCGGAGGGAGTATCGGCAGTGAATTGGCCCGACAGCTTCTCTCAGGCGGGGCAGAACGGCTGTATCTTTTGGGACACGGCGAGAACGCCATCTACCAAATCGATAAAGAACTCCGCCTCCTTCAAGCCGGCGGAGTCGGAGAAAAAGCCACCATTGTTCCCATCGTGGCCGATTTAAAAGATGCCCAACACCTCCAGTTTCTTTTATCCAGACTGAAGGCCGATGTGGTGTTTCATGCGGCGGCGCACAAGCACGTTCCCATGATGGAAGCTAACCCGGTCGAAGCTTGCGCGAACAATGTCTTGGGAACCAAGAATTTATTGGATGCCTGTCTGGAGCATCACGTTAAGAAATTTGTCCTCATTTCTACCGATAAAGCCGTGTTACCTCATTCCGTTTACGGCGTCACCAAGAAGATTAGCGAAGATCTCGTTCGAGAGGCCGGGAATCGGGGCCAAGGGCAATATATGACCGTTCGCTTTGGGAATGTTCTTGGTTCCCGAGGAAGTATAGTCCCCCTCTTTCGAGAACAAATTCTCTCTGGCGGTCCTGTCACCATCACTGACCCCCAAGCCTCAAGATACTTTATGACGATTCCCGAGGCGGTTAGCTTAGTCCTCCAAACCGGAGGTATGGGTCAAGCGGGACAGCTGTACCTCTTAGACATGGGGGACCCCATCCTCATCGAGGACCTTGCCTCCCAAATCATCCGCTTTTACGGTAAAGAGCCCGGCAAAGATATTGCCATTCAATACATTGGGCTACGTCCCGGAGAACGTTTAGAAGAACGGCTTTTTGCCCCCGAAGAAGAACCAGTTCCCACGTCGTACGCCCGCATTAACCGCTTAGTGCGGGCCCCCGGCTCTGATTTGTCCGAACACAGGCTCGAAGACCTGTTGGTCAAACTCAAGTCGATTTGTGTCTATTCCCCGGAAGCCTCAACCCTTTACCGCAACCGTCGGGCCTTGCGAGAGACCCTTCGTGAGTTTTACCCCACGTTGGAGGCCAAGAATGAACCCGAATTCTAAGGTCACGAGCGTTCCTTTCTCGCGCCCTGTTTTGGGTTCCGAAGAAGAAGAAGCTGTTTTGGCGGTTCTCAGGTCGGGATGGCTCACGACGGGAGCCCAGGCTCAGGCCTTTGAACAGGAGTTTGCCGCCTACGCGGGGACTAAGTTTGCCCTTGCCGTCAACAGTGCCACGGCCGGGCTGCACCTCTCGCTGGAAGCCCTCGGTGTCGGGCCCGGAGATCTTTGCGCCGTTCCGGATTACACCTTTACCGCGACAGCCGAGGTCGTTCGTTATCTGGGAGCCGACCCTGTTTTTTTAGACTGCCTGCCGCAGAGTCCCCAATTTGACCCCCAACGCCTTGAAGATGTTTTAAAAAAACAAAAAATCAAAGCCGTGTTGCCTGTCCATTTGACGGGAGAACCGTTTGATAGCGAGGCCTTAGCGTTTCGTGAATACCGCAAAAGC
>JAJXVP010000041.1:0-7563 GCA_021782055.1 bacterium
CCTAAAAGGAGATTCTTACAGAATGAAAGACCGATTGAAAATAGGGGTCGTTGACCCGGAATAATCAAATAAAAGCGGAACCTGGCCGCCGGTGAAAAGCGGAACTTCTAAACCGTTGTTGACAGAATCATCAATCCTGTAACTACGGAACAACCCCGATACGACCATAAAAACGGACTGACTAATTTGGCCCGCCCTTACAGCATAGGAGCGTGGTTCGCATCGCCTAAGACGCACTATGCGACGTATCTTATTCAGAGTTGAAACTTCCAAAGGTACCCCAGTATGACGCCGGTACTCCTCACTTAAAACAGACAATCCTTGATCGAGCATCACTATTGTAACCTCACCCAAAAGTTTAAGGCATTTTTTTATAGGATTCTAAGTCAGCATCAATGGTGATGTTCACAAATTCGATTCCTTGCAAAGTCGTTGGCCAATCCTTCCACGGAGGATCGAACCTGTTCCCACCACCACCCGTTCGACGAGCCCCCGACGGTTCTTTTCCGGGTCCACAGCGTCGCGCCATACGTCCCAAAAAAGATCGGGCGAAAACTCGTTGAGCCACTGAGTCTTCGCTTTCATTTTTGACTCCCCGCTAAGTATAACCCGTGGTACGCTCCGGCATCCAGTTCATTCCGGAGGCCGCTAAGGACTACAAAGAACTTGACGGCAGTCTCAAGAAGTTGGTTAACAAGAAAATCGAGAAAAATCCGATTCTTGGCGAGAAACTTGGAAATAAGTTCAACATTGACCTTACGGGATTTCTCAAGACCTATATAGCTTCAAAGAAAAATCGAATTGTGTATCGAGTACTTTCTCCTAAGAAGGTTGAAATTGTCGTAATTTGGGGAATTGGAAAAAGGGCGAAGGAAGAAATCTACAGAACTCTTGCGAAGAGATTGGGGCCGTTCCCCTTATAGCTCGTCCGTCTTAAATTCGCTATACCCCTCGTAAAAATAACTCACATCAATGCCCTTCATAAACAACGCCCTGTCATCTATTTTATCTGTGAGGGCCAGCCCCAACAGGTACTTGATTTCTAAATCCTTGACCACACTGCGTTCCATGGCAGACAAATACTCTTCTTTGTCGACAAAGTTCCAATCCACAACTTTGCGGATTTCTTTTTTCAACATCAGGTCAAGCCAGATCCGCATGGAGCGACCATTACCCTCGCGAAAAGGGTGCGCAATGTTCATTTCTACGTATTTTTCAATGATTTGATCAAAGGTTTTTTGTGGCATCAAATCGATATTCTTTAGAGCAACCTCTAGGTACAGTAGCGGCGCGAATCTAAAATTTCCTTTAGCAATATTTACATCGCGAAGCACACCAGCAAAGTGGTAAATTGCACCAAATAAATACGCGTGAATAGCAGACAGGCCTGCGAAAGTACCAACCTCAATCTTGGCAATCTCACCGGAATCAAACAATTGCCTAGCCTTTTGCTTGCTGAGCTTTTCTTCAACCTTGGCCAATTCGATCTGGTCTGTGATGCCTAATTTATTCTCAAGGATCATGCTGACCTTCCTGAGCTTTTTATCGCTAGACTATACCTTTTACCAACGCCAAGCGTCAAACTGACCCCTCGACTCTGGGTTTGAGAATAAAGTAACAACAGTTTCTACATCTCGAATCACATCGACGACGTGGTATGGCGAACTCTTACGTGGCAGGGCATCACTGGTCCGATGCCCGCTGGCGCAAACTGCCGCTCAGATAGCTGTGGCCATGTTGGTCTTGCCCACACCCAAGCGCTCTTCAACCTGGCGGTCCTTTGCCGGAGAAACACCGAAGCACCGTTTGTACTCTCTGCTGAACTGGGAAACACTTTGATACCCGACCAGGCTTGCAGCCTCATAGGCCTTTTCGCCGTTCTGTTGGATCAATTCCTTGGCTCGGTGAAGTCTGACTGTCTTGATGTATTGAAGAGGTGAACAGTTGGTTAAGGTCCGAAAGTTACTGTGGAAGGCAGATATGCTCATGCCTGCTTCTTTTGCTAAAGTCTGCATGTCCAAGGGCTGGGCATACCTTTCATGAATCATGCTGACCACACGAGAAATCTGATATTGATTCCTGTTGCTGAAGGCAAGCTCTTTCAAGACATCCCCGCGTTCGCCGGTGATGACCTTGAAAAGGATCTCCCGTACGCACATCGGTCCGAGGACCAACGCTTCACTTTCCGATTTCAGCGCCTTGAGGAGGCGAATACAAGCGTCAATGATGTCAGTTGGCAGGGAGGCTTGGTACAAGCCATGGCCGACTTGTTGTCCCATGGGTGGAGGACAGTGCATCTCCGAAAGAATTTCGGCAATCACCTGCGGATCAAGTTTGATCGCAATTCCCAACAACGGTTCACCAGGTTTGATGAAGGCTTCACAGATTACCGGAAGCGGAACTGTCAGCACAAAATAGTTCTGGGCATCGTAGGTATAGGTGTGTTCACCCAGACTTACTTTCTTGCGGCCTTGGGCAACGATGATGAGCTCAGGATCATACAATAAGGGTTTCGGCTGATAGGCTTTTTCACGCCGGACGAGATGGACGCCTTTGATCCTTGTCTCCAGGTTCATATCACCAGGCAGGAACTCCATAAGCAGGCTCTTCATTGTCTCAATTCCAGCATCCACCACTTGCTCCTTTCTTTGAAGGATACCGATATTAGGCAATAAACGCCACCTTCAAAGCCGGATATGGCAATCGGATAGTAGAATCAGGCATCATTTTTGGTCGAGTAGGCATTTTTCTGGCCGGGTACCAGCTGTAACTTTTAGTCAGCAAGTGCTGAGGACGTCTGACGAGGCTCTGGGAGAACAAAACGTCGGCCAGATTGTCTTCAAAAAAGGAGACGAATTGAAAACACGAGTTCTGGGAAAGAGCGGGCTCGAAGTATCCGCCATGGGATTGGGCTGCATGCGGATGAGTTTTGGTGATGCTCCCATCGGTTCCAAGGATGAAATGGTCCAGTTCCTTCACCAAGCGGTGGAGAGGGGTGTCACCTTCTTTGATACCGCCGAAGTGTATGGTCCGTTCACCAATGAGGAATTGTTGGGAGAGGCGCTGGAACCCTACAAGAATCGGGTGATCATCGCCACTAAGTTCGGCTTCCAGCTCAAACCGGACTTCAGCCCTGGATGGACGGGTTTCGACAGCAGTCCCAAGAGGATCAAACAGGTCGCGGAGGAATCGCTCAAGCGCCTTAAAGTCGATGCCATCGATCTGTTCTACCAGCACCGTCCTGATCCCGCAGTTCCGGTGGAGGAAGTGGCCGGTGCCGTGCGGGACCTGATTAGGGAAGGCAAAGTGAAGCATTTTGGCCTGTCGGAATCGACACCTGACCAGATTCGCCGGGCTCATGGGGTCCAGCCGGTGACCGCCATCCAGAGTGAATACTCGCTGTGGTACCGGGATAGGGAACAGGATGTGCTGCCGGTATGCGAGGAACTGGGAATTGGGTTTGTCCCTTACAGCCCGTTGGGAAGAGGATTCCTCACCGGGACCATCACCGAACAAACCAGCTTCGCGGAAGCGGACATCAGGGCGAAGAATCCGCGCTTCACCGCCGAGGCAATCCATGCCAACCAGGTTGTGATCGATCTCTTACAAGAAATCGGCCGGGAAAAATCGGCAAGCCCCGCACAAATCGCCTTGGCTTGGCTCTTGGCGCAGAAGCCATGGATTGTCCCCATCCCAGGTAGCCGGAAGCTGTCGCGCCTGGATGAGAACCTGGGTGCCGTGGACTTGGTGCTGAGCGATACCGAGCTTGCCCGCCTACGGACAGCAGTGGAAGCCATGACCATCATGGGCGATCGTTACTGAACGCCAGCGAAACACTAAATAGAGGAGAATCAACCATGGAATATGTTGCCTTGAACAACGGCCGCCGTATGCCCTTGCTGGGCTATGGCGTGTACCAAGTGCCAGCCGACGAATGCGAGCGTTGCGTGTCGGATGCACTTTCGATCGGCTACCGACTCATCGACACTGCACAGGCTTACTTCAATGAAGCTGGAGTCGGCAAGGCCATCGCTAAGAGCGCTATCCCGCGGGATGAATTGTTTGTAACCACCAAGGTGTGGGTGGATAACTACGGCCAAGAAAAGGCCCGGGCCTCGGTTCTCACATCTTTGGAAAAGCTACAATTGGAATATGTGGATCTGGTGCTCCTTCACCAACCATTCTCGGATTATTACGGCGCGTACCGGGCTCTGGAGGACCTCTACCGGGAGGGTTTGGTCAAGTCCCTTGGAGTCAGCAATTTCTACCCCGACCGGCTGTCGGACATTTGCGCTTTCAACACCGTCGTCCCCCAGGTGAACCAAGTCGAGACCAATCCGCTGAACCAACAACTGGATGCTCAGGAAAACATGAAAAAGCATGGTGTCCAGATCGAGGCCTGGGCTCCCTTTGGCGAAGGCCGGAACGACATGTTCACTAATCCCGTTCTACAGGAAATCGCTGAGCGCAACGGCAAGTCCGTCGCCCAGGTCATCCTTCGCTGGTTAGTTCAGAGGGGCGTGGTGGCTTTGGCGAAGTCCGTTCGGGCGGACCGCATGAAAGAGAACTTCGAAATCTTCGACTTTGTCCTGTCTCCCCAGGACATGGAACGGATACGGCTGTTGGACACCAAAAAAAGTCTTTTCTTTTCACACCAGGAAGCGGCGACTGTCGATTTCTTTGTGGAACTGATCAAGAAAAGGCGCCAATCGTAGGGCCCAAAAAACAAAAGGAAACCAAAAGGAGAAGAGGATGAAAGCTGCGATATTTCAAGGAAAAGGGAAGGTCACCCCTGAAAATAGGCCAAAGCCGGGCATCAACCAAAGCACCGAAGCCATCGTGCGGGTGGTTCGGTCCTGTGTCTGCGGATCAGATCTATGGTATTTCCGTGGCGAAAGTGATCACAAGGTTGGAGCCATTGGCCACGAGTTCATCGGCATCGTGGAAGAAGTTGGCTCCGAAGTTCTGAAGATCAAAAAGGGTGATTTTGTCATCGCTCCCTTTGCTTTCAGCGACAATACCTGTCCCCATTGCGAGTCGGGATACCACACCTCCTGCCTGCAGGGGGGCTTTTTTGGCGGCGGCAACGACGCTGACGGTGGGCAAGCGGAGTACGTGCGTGTGCCCCAAGCTGACGGTACTCTCGAAATTGTACCGCCGGGGAAATACGACGATGAAATGCTGGCTTCGCTCCTGACCCTTTCCGACGTGATGGGTACTGGCTATCACGCTGCGATTAGTGCAGAAGTGCACGAGGGAGATACCGTTGCGGTCGTTGGTGATGGCGCGGTCGGCCTTTGTGGAATTATTGCCGCCAAGCTTTTGGGGGCGAAACATATTATCGCCCTGAGCCGGAACCCAGCTCGTCAGGCCCTAGCCCGTGAGTTCGGCGCCACCACGATCGTAGAAGAGCGAGGGGCCAGCGCCATCGAAAAAGTGCTCAGTCTTACCGGAGGCATAGGCGTCGATGCTGTCCTAGAGTGCGTCGGTACTGATGAGGCCAACCAAACCGCCTTTGCCATTGCAAGGCCAGGAGCCATCGTTGGTCGAGTAGGGTTACCGCATCAGGTCGAAATCTCGGCCATGGGTACCTTCTTCCGAAATATTGGAATGAGAGGCGGGCCGGCTCCTGTCAAAGCGTACATGGAGGTCTTGCTCCCCGCTGTTCTTGAGGGGCGGATCAACCCGGGAAAGGTATTCGACATGGTCACCGATTTGGATCACATCCAGGAAGCTTACCACGCGATGGACCAAAGGCGAGCCGTAAAGGTCCTTCTCAAAGTCAGCGACTTGGAGGCTAAGTGACCCGGTAAGGCAGTTCCCCTCGTAGGAAAAGTACGCTCTACAGCGTCAAAAGCCCCAAGCGCCAACCTTCTCGGACAGCCTCGGTACGTCGGTTCACCCCCAGTTTGCGAAAAAGCGTTTCAAGGTGAAACTTGACGGTCCTGAGACTCAGCGGTAACCGATCGGCTATTTCAGAGTTACTCCAACCATCGGCGAGGAATTCGAGGATCTCGCGCTCCCGGGGAGTGAGTTGCTTCTCTGTCGCAGGCGGCAAAGGGAGGTCCAGGGGAGGCTCTTCAGAGGATGCTTTCACGAGAAGGTGGCTACCAGTTCGCCACTGGCCCGCTTACCTCCGACAAATCCGCGCCAGACCAAGACCTCGTGGCGAAACCTTGCCCCCAAAAGGTTCCACAATTCTGAAGGGTGCTCAAGATCTTTTCCCGCCAGCTGAAACAGCCAGGCGTACAACGTGGTCGGCTCCCAGGAACCAGCTGGAATTGCCTTTTCGCGAGGTAGCTTGCCAGCCCGCCCATTCCCCGTCAGAGTTCCAAGCCACCGCGCCCCAAAAGCCCGGAAAGTCGGGGGTGTCTGTTTGAAAAACAGCCTCTTCGGAACTACCAGCAAACCGGACAATCCCCAACGAGGCTTCTACGCCCTGGTCTGAGGGGTAGGCCGTTACTAGCCAAAGGGACCCGGGTACCTGAAAAAAGCAAGCTGACGGTTTCACCTTCTTGAGCTTCGCGCGCAGGTGCCAGCACGAGACGCTGTTTCCAGACCAGGGCTGTTCGTAACCCCAGATGGTGCCCCCCGATATGAGCCAGTCTTGGTGCGGCTGTGCGAACGCGCTCTTCGCACAAACTAGAGATTTGTTTTAAAAGATCCATATTTCCCCCTGGACCAAACAAATCAGATGGCGCTTGACCTTAAGGTACGTCGAGATTCTGTGTTTGACACTGGCCGAACGACCATTCCAGCTTAACGATAATTCCTTATGCTCTCCAATTACTTGACTCTGCAAGTAATTCTTCGGACGTTGAGGTAGGAGGGTACCATGCTTCGTCAAATTAAGGCCAAGAACCTGGGCACTAGCAACCTTGGTTGGCTTCAGAGCCGTTTTCATTTTTCCTTTGCCGAGTACCACAACCCTAAGGCAATCCAGTTCGGGGTGTTGAGGGTCATTAACGACGATCTGGTCCAGCCAGGTACCGGGTTCGACCTCCACCCACATCGCGACATGGAGATCATTTCGTACGTCGTCGACGGAGAGTTGACCCACGCCGACAATATGGGTAACCGTCAGACCCTGACCAGGGGGCAAGTGCAGTACATGAGCGCTGGGACAGGGGTTTACCACAGCGAGCACAACCTGGGAACCGGTGTCGCCAGGTTTCTCCAAATCTGGATCTTTCCCGACAAGAGGCGCCTGGAACCCAACTATGGGGACTACCGCTTCCGGTGGGACGACAGGAGGGACCGGTGGCTTCAGCTGGTTTCGGGCCAGGATGGGAACGCCCCGGTCAAGATCCACCAGGACGTTAACCTTTCGGCCCTTGAACTGGAAGCCGGGAAGGAGATCGCTCTCACCGTCGGCCCTGGTCGCCAGGCCTACCTTGTCCAGATCGAAGGGAGCTCGGAACTAGGCTCTGTCACACTAGAACCCCGGGACGGGCTAGAGATTGTCGAGGAAGACCTTGTCCTCAAGGCCAAAACAGCCAGTCACGTGCTGGTCATCGAAATGGCAAAGACAGAAGTTACATAACGTTCAGAGGCGGTTCTGTC
>JAJXVP010000041.1:7663-16850 GCA_021782055.1 bacterium
GGGCTGGGTTTCTGCACCAAGCCTTCCACGAACAGAATGGCCTCCCGATGGTTAATCACCTCAAAATGTTCCCGGAGGGTCTTTCCGCCAATGGTGATCCCCTCCAGAGCGACCTTGGTCTCTTTTAGGGTCAGGGTATTCCCCTCAATGGCGTTGGAGTTGTAAGTCCATTGAAGCACCAGCTCCTGGTGTAGGTTTTCCACCACGGCACTGGGCAAGGGGCGGTATTCATCCAATTTGGTTTTTAGGTTGTCGAGGTGTTGAAAAGTCATTCTTTGGCCTCGCATCTAAACCTCCCTACAACCCTTTGGTGCTTGGAACCTCACGACGTGTCGACGACACCTTTCACACAAAAAATGATAACAAATACGCCGCCATTTTGAAAGACAATTGTTGAGTTGAAGCCCAGGGAAGTAGGTAAGCCAAGACCAAGAGCAGGGGCGCTCCATATGATTGACAAGCGAAGTCATTCACATAATATTTTAATTGAATATGGTGCATCTTTAGATGAAATCATGTAGTATTGGTTCGTGAGGCTGACAAGCGCATGAAAAATGAGGGTCTTCGAAGAATGGGGTTCCGACCCACCGGCGGGAGTGTTCATTTGAGCCGAACAATCATGTTGGAGGAGCTTACCCGCCTTCTCGATCTCTTGGAATCCGATCCCGAAGCGTCCTTGAAAGTCGCCATCGTCGAAGAAAACTACTTGGGGAAGCCAACCGTTTCGTCTAGGTACATCACCTATGGAAAATTGAAAACCCTCTATGCTTTGGATGACAACACACCTTTATTCCGCACCTTCCACCGGCTTTGGTCAGCCAACCAAGCTGGTAGACCGCTTTTAGCGTTTCTTGTAGCGCAATGCCGTGATCCGGTTCTCAAGAACGTTCACCAGATCATCGCTAAAACCCCCATCAACGAAGGTATTCCTGTCAGAACGGTCGAAGAGTTCCTCACAACGAACTTTGGCTACAAGCTGCAACCGACTACTTGCAGGTCAGCATCGCGAAGCATACGGTCAAGTTGGAGTCAAGCGGGGTTTCTTACCGCAGAAAAGTTTCGCAAGCGACCGAGTGTGACAGTTGAAGCGCTCACACTCGCCTTGTGGATTGGGATTGTTGAAGGCTACCAAGATCACCGGCTTTTGGAATGTCCTTCGGTTGCTATGCTGGAACTGGACCTTTCTGACAAAGAAAACCTTTTGCAAGCGGCACCTCAACGTGGGTACCTCGAATACCGGAACGCTGGCGGAATTCTCGAAATCCGGCTACCTCAGTGGTTTACCTCCCAAGAAAAGGAACTTTTACATGTCTAGGTTGGATGCGCTCCTCAAAGAATACAAAGAGCTGGTTTCGCTACCGTGGAAGACTGGTTTGTCTGCCAAGGAGCGGGTTATTTTTCTTATTTACAATAAAAATGAAGAACGCGAAATGAGCGAAAAGGCTCCCGAATTTCAACTAGCAACCGAGGCCGCTGGGCATCGTTGGAGGAGTTAGAAAATAAATTTTTATGATCGTGTCGCAGAACAGGTCAAAAATCTAAAGCAGGTATTTAGTTACCCAAACGATGGTACAGCCTTCGGTCACCTTGTGATTAAAGATTGCTTTGCAAAAATCATCGATTTTAGTTACGACGGTACCGACTTCGATGACTTCATCAAAGCCAAGTCCCAAGCCGCCATAGAGGCCGTTGGTCGCTTCACAGGCCAGTTTAGCATCGCTGACCTTCAACGAGCTTGCCCTGAAGCTAGCCCTGATCTGCTTAGGAAGGTACTCAAAGAACTGAAGGCCCAGGGAGCTGTCCAGCTCGTTGGCTTCGGCCGTATTGCCGCCTGGCATAAAGTTTCAGAAAGTAGGTACTGGGATTTAAAGTAGGTAAAGATGTGGGTAAGCCAAGACCAAGAACGGGGTCGACTATTACGATTGACAAGCGAAGTCATTCATATAATATTTTAATTGAATATGACGGCAGACAACCATCGGTCTTATGGTATTCAATGATCGATCGACCTTACGCTTTTTGTCAACCTAGTCTGATACAGTAGCTCAATATCAATATTTGAGGAGGGCGTCATACCGTTTCAAACCACCGACCACCACGCCCTCTTTTGGGCATGGGATCTAACAAAAGCCTCGCCGGAGGACAACTACAGCAAGATCGCCAGTAGTATGATGGGTGCCCAAGTGGATTTGAACCCCCATCAGATCGACGCCGCCCTGTTTGCATTGAAATCCCCCCTTTCTAAGGGTTCCTTGCTGGCTGACGAAGTGGGTCTGGGGAAGACCATCGAGGCTGGGATTATCCTGGCCCAGAAGTGGGCAGAACACAAGCGCAAAATCGTCCTGATCGTTCCCGCGACCCTGCGCAAGCAGTGGTCCATGGAGCTATCGGAGAAGTTTTACCTGCCAAGCACGATCCTTGAAGCCAAATCATTCAAGGAACTGATCGCCAGAGGGGAATCCAATCCCTTCAGCCGACCGACAGCATTGTCCTGACCAGCTACCAATTTGCGTCCCGTCACGCCGATCTGCTGAAAAAGGCCCATCTCGACTTGGTGGTAGTGGACGAAGCCCACCGGCTACGGAACTCATGGCAGAAGTCCAACAAGATGGGCAAAGCCCTAAAAGAAGCCTTAGTACCGGTGAAAAAGATCCTCCTGACCGCCACCCCATTGCAAAACAGTACCATGGAGCTCTTTGGTCTGCTGAGCTTCATCGACGCCCACGCCTTTGGGAGTGAGGACAGTTTCCGGCTCCAATACGCCAGATTAGCCGGGGAAGGCCGGTTCCAGGAGCTGAGGAACCGCATTGCTCCTTTCTTTCATCGCACTCTTCGCCGCCAGGTGCTGGAGTACATCAAGTACACCAAACGCATTCCCATCACTGAAACCTACACCCCAGGGGATGCTGAGCAGTCCTTCTACGATGATTTCTCCGCCTGGCTTCAAAAGCACCATCTCTATGCCCTTCCCAAGGGCCAGCGGGCACTGATCGTTCTGGTCCTGCACAAGCTCCTAGCCTCTTCTACCTTTGCCCTGGAGTCAGTGTTGGACAAGATGGTGGACCGGGTCCGTCAGAAGCGCCAGGACCTCCTTTCCCTAGACCTTGCCGACGAAGTAGACGACGATGGTTCCCTTACCGAGGATTGGGAAGAGGTAGCCGAATCTGAACCGGAATATGTGGATTCTGAATCCTTGGAAGAGGAAATCACTACTCTGGAAGCCTTCCGGGAAAGGGTGAAGTCCATAGGTCAGAACGCCAAGGGGAACAAACTGCTGACCGCCCTGGAAACAGGCTTCAAGGAAATGGCCAAGCGGGGAGCGGCCCAAAAGGCCATCATCTTTACCGAGAGTCGGAAGACCCAGAAGTACATCCTGGACATCCTTCAGGACACCCCGTACGGTTCTTCTGTCGTCCTCTTCAACGGCGACAACAGAGACCCAGAATCCAAGGCGATCTACAAGGAATGGTTGAAAACCCACAAGGGATCGGACCGGATCACAGGCAGTCCAACGGCGGACATGCGCTCGGCCCTGGTGGACAGGTTCCGCCAATCAGCCCGGATCATGATTGCCACAGAGGCGGCCGCTGAGGGTGTCAACCTTCAGTTCTGTTCCCTGCTGATCAACTACGACCTTCCCTGGAACCCCCAGCGGATTGAACAGCGGATCGGTCGGTGCCACCGCTACGGCCAGAAGCATGATGTGGTGGTCATCAACTTCCTGAACACCCGCAACCAGGCGGACAAACGGGTCTACGAACTCCTTCAGGAGAAGCTGAAGCTCTTTGACGGTGTATTCGGTGCCAGCGACGAGGTCCTGGGAGCCCTGGGATCGGGGGTGGATTTCGAACGCCGGATTCTGGGCATCTACCAGAGTTGCCGGACTAAGACCGAGATCGACGAGGCCTTCGGACAGCTCCAGTTGGATCTGGAAGAGGTTATCAACGCCAAGATTTCACAGGCTAACCAAAAGGTCCTGGAGAACCTCGACGAAGAGGTCCATACCCGGCTGAAGCTGATGGAATCCGAGGTGCAGAACTTCAAGAGCGCCCAGGAACGAACTCTCTTCTATTTGACCAAACACATTCTAAATGGCCAAGGCACCTGGGATGAAGAGCGGTTCCGCTTCACCTATCAGGGGGAGCAATACCAGTTCCTGCCCAGTGAAGACACCCAGGCACACAACTACCGCATCCAGCACTCGCTGGCCAAAACCGTCTTAGAGAAGGCTAAAAGCCTTTCAACTCAAAGTGCATCAATAACTTTTACCTATACCGGAAAACCGGTGATCGGGTCCTTGGAAGATTACCTTGGAGCCCAGGGCTGGATGAAGGTGGAACTCCTGACCCGGCAGTCCACCGCCTCTAAGGAAGAACACCTCCTGGTTGCTGCGGTCACCGATGACAGTCGGGTTATACCACCGGAAGTAGCCAAAAAGCTCTTCCTCCTCAGCGGGACCGCAGAACCGTTCCAGGGCGAACCACCTGAATCCGTGAATGCAGTTCTGGTCCAGGAGCGGGAAAGAGTCCGGATGGAAGCCCAGAAGCGGAGCGAACAGTACTTCTCCACCGAGATTGAAAAGCTGGATTCCTGGGCTGATGACCTGAAAGAAGGTTTGGAACTCAAGATCAAAGAGCTGGAGATCCAGATCAAGGATACCCGCAAAGCTTCGGCTTTGGCTGCCAACCTGGAAGAGAAGGTGAACCTTCAGAGACAAATTAAGGACCTGGAGTCGGAGCGGAACCGTCAGCGTCGGCGGTTGTTTGAGGCCCAAGATGAGATCGATGGCAAACGGGATGAAATCATTGGGGAGATTGAGGATAGGCTAAAAAGTAAGGAATCGCTTAGAACTATTTCTCTTCTTAGGTGGTCCACTTTACAGAATTTAAGTTCTCATTACTCTTGATGTGGGAACTAAAAGTAAATTAGGAGACGAAATAAATGATGACTCAGGATGACGAACTTTTCAAAAATTTACTTGAACGTCTCAGAACAGGTGATGAAAGTCATCAATTGGAAGCGAAAAAAGGTTCTGCTGTTGATACAAGCATCCTTGAGACTATATGTGCTTTTTCCAATGAACCCGGGTTGGGAGGGGGCTACATCCTTTTAGGGGTGGTACGAGATGAGTCACAGTTATTCCCTGATTATGAAGTCATTGGAATCGACAATTCTGATAAAATTCAGTCTGATCTTTCCACTCAATGCGCTGAGAAATTTAACATTGCACTTAGGCCTAGAGTGTATTCAGCCCAAAGTGGCGACAAGACTGTGCTGATCGTCGCAGTGTCCGAAGCGGGAATAGGAGAAAAGCCCATATACTTTAAAAGCAAAGGTCTGCCTAAGGGTGCTTATCGAAGAATCGGCTCCACAGATCAGACCTGTACCGAGGATGATATTTCCATATTATTTCAAGGTAGAAGCTACAAAGCTTATGAGGTGACCGAATTGGATGATTTGGATACCTCCTTGGATTTCTCGGAGGAAGCGATCAAAGCTTATCGGTCTCGACGAGAAAAAATTAATCCCTCAGCTGCAGAATTGACCTATTCAAAGGACGAACTTTTATATTCCCTTGGTGCAGTGTCTAGGCAAAGAGGACGCTACGTTCCCACAGTCTGTGGATTGGTCTGCTTTGGAACGGAACAGGCCCTCAGGCGTGTCGCACCTATGACCCGGGTGGATTATATCAGGATTCCCGGCCGGGTTTGGGTTGAAAACCCGGAAAATCGCTTTGAAACTATTGAAATGCGAGGACCGCTGTTAACCGTTATCCCCAGAGCCGTCAATGCAGTCCTAGATGATCTTCCCAAGAGCTTTGCCATGGAAGACAACCTCTATCGTAAAGACAAACCCTTAATTCCTGAAGTCGTTATTCGCGAAGCCGTAGTCAATGCCGTAATGCACCGCAGTTATAGAAATAAAATGCCAGTACAAATCATTCGCTACAGCAATCGGATAGAAATTCGGAACCCTGGTTGCTCATTAAAACCCGATGACCAATTGGGGGAAGCGGGTTCAGTCAACCGCAATGAACTAATTGCGACCATTCTTCATGAGTGCAACTTGGCAGAAACTAAGGGATCTGGCATCAGAGTAATGAAGGAAATGATGGACAGGGCCAACTTGTCTTTACCCTTTTTTGAATCCAACCGCGAGTCCGACACCTTTGTAATGACCCTGCTTACCCATCATTTTATGGATGAAAACGACATTGTTTGGTTGGAGAATTTCAGGGATTGCGAGCTCACCCCAGAGGAGGCTAAGGCCATGGTATTCCTGAAAGAAGTGGGGGCTATTAGCAACGCCGCTTATCGGGACATCAACCGTGTGGAAACTCTCCAAGCTAGTAGTCACTTGCGCAAGCTCAGGATTCTGGGTCTCCTTGAACAAAAGGGTAAGGGAGCCGCCACCTACTACCAACCGGGCGCAAGATTTATTAAATCCGTAGAAGCGGAGAGCTTATCTGACAACCTGGAGAGCTTATCTGCCAACCCCCAAGGCTTATCTGACCAGCTCCGCCAAGAATTGCCAGCCAACTTAGTACAGACAATTGAAACCCTCGGCGAGCGTTCAAGTCCAACAACCATGGAGTCCGTCATATATGAAATCTGTGCTTTTAGACCCTACAGTCGTAAAGAAATTGCTGATATGGTTGGACGAAACGAGGCCTATATTAAAACTTACCTTTCAAAACTTTCTAATGAAGGTCTGATAAGTCTGACAATTCCTGAAAATCCCACTCATCCCGATCAGAAGTATAGGGCCAACAAGTAACCAAACCAATGAAATAAAGTGAGCCCTTTCGTCAAGACAGTTTCTTGAGAAGTTATCAGTGAATTTCTTCGATCATTTGATTAGGCCGCAACCCCCTGCCGTAAGGTCGTGGAGAACGGTCGGCCGTAGATTTCGTCGGGAGTAGCGTACTTCAGCGACCTCCATAGCCTCTCGACGTAGATGTTGTCCAGCGCGCGCTTGACGCCGTCCATACTGATAGCGACTCCTTGGGCTTTGAGGACCGAAGTAAATGCCTCCGAGGAGAACTGGCTTCCTTGGTCCGTGTTGAAGATCGATGGTACGCCCCACCGGGCGATAGCCTCCTCCAGCGCAGCCACACAGAACTCAACGTCCATGGTGTTGGACACCTGCCACGATAAAACCTTACGGCTGAACAGGTCGATGATCGCTACCAGGTATACATGACCTCCCTTGAGGCGGATGTAGGTTATGTCGGAGGCCCACACTTGGTTAGGGAGCCAAATCGCCTTATTCCTTAGTAGATAAGGATATTTGGTGTGCTGTCGATTTGACACCGTTGTACGCTTGCCTGGCTATAGGGCCTTCAACCCTGCCCGATGCATGATCCGGCGAACCTGCTTTCTAGTGACGTCCATGCCTTGCTCCTTCAGCGCCACAGTGATCTTGCGGTATCCGTAGAACGGAATCTGTTGCAGGACCTCCAGGATCGCCATCAGAAGCTCCAATTCTCCATCGTCGGCTTTGTTGCGGGGTTGGTAGTAGTACGACGACCGACTGACACCTAGGATGTCACACTGCCGACTGATCGACAGCTACGATTCGTCTGGGTCTACAACTTCGCATCGTGCCCGTACAGTTGCTTGTACTTTTTTTTTAGGAACTCATTCTCGATGGTCAATTGTCCCACTTGTCGGAGCATCAAGTCCTTCTGCCGCTCAACTTCCTGGTCTTCTTCGTTTCCCTTCCCTAATCTGTCAAAGAGCTCCGGCGCATTGTCGACCAGTAGTTTCTTCCACTGGGTAATAAGATTCGGATGAACACCGTGAATCTGCCCCAGTTCCTGGATCGTCTTCTCGCCCTTCAGAGCCTCAAGCGCCACTTTGGCCTTGAATGCCTTATCGTAGGTTTTTCGCATACGCAATTGTAATCTCCTCTCTCCCTCTTAGGGAAGAAGAAATCCACTGATCAGACCGCCGTCAGACTGTCCGAAAACCTGGGCTCAGTATAACTACCAGCGGTCTCTGGTGGACTTTATTCACTCCCAGATGCTGGCCCACCAGAATCAGATCCAGGTGGAATACGAGGTCAAGGTCAGCCGAGGATTTACCCCTCTGAAGGATCTGGCCTTCTCTGTACCTGAAGGCGCTGAAATCACCCCCCTCCACCGGTCAGACATCGACAAGACCCGGATCGGCCGCATGATCTTCGGCCAGTTCCAGAAATGCCTCTACCCTGTGGCCAAGTTTGATTCCGACACCGAACGGCGGTTCGCCATCATCCTGGAACAGGAAAGCCAGAAATGGCTGAAACCCGCCAAGGGACAGTTCCAGATCCACTACCTCAAGGGAAACGACCACGCCGAGTACATCCCCGACTTCGTGGCCGAAACGTCCAAAACCATCTACATGGTAGAGACCAAGGCCCGGAACGATCTGGAAGATCCAGAGGTCCAGGCCAAAAAGGAGGCGGCCCTCAAATGGTGCCGCCACGCGACCGACCACAACCTGAGCCTGGGAAAGAAACCGTGGAAGTACCTGTTGGTACCCCATGATCAAGTCCAGGGGAATATGAGCCTGGAGTATTTTGGTAGCTCAAATTGAAGGCTACTCGTTTTGAATCTCGGTGATGACACCGGGGAAGATACCTCATCAGCATGGGCTCCATAGCTCAGGAGTTGTTTACCGTACACAAAAAACCACTCTGAGCAGAAAAAAACTATTAATTTTGGCGTCGTTTCTCAGACGCCCGAGCATGCTGAGTTCAGCACATCGTTGGGAACACCCCTTCCCCTCCCCAAGTCACCTTCCCCACCGAGCTCGACAAAATCCGAGTCTTCCAAAATCAACAAGCTTTTCATTGCCTATACCTCTTGGGTCCACTCTAGCACCCGTGCTGAAGCAGATTTTCAGCAAAAATTCCCAGCGTGGAAATTTTTGGTTTCCCGTCGAGGAATTTTTGGTTTCCCGAGTGGAAATTTTTTGTTTCCTGAGCGGGAAGTTTTTTTGTGTGTGGCGGGGCCTTTAAAAGCACGCGGAAGGGGGCTACCTGAGAGGGCTGTTGTTGATTGACACATGTAACCTAATGGGTTACAAATCCCTGACAAACATGACAGGCAGAAAACCTACGCACCCTGGAGAAGTCCTTTACGAAGACGTTCTCAAGCCGCTAAATATATCGATCACCGAAGCGGCAAAAGATCTTGAGGTAT
>JAJXVP010000306.1 GCA_021782055.1 bacterium
CCCACAGAGCCTCGGCCGAAAGTTCATACACAGGCAACGTGGTACGGCAGGTAAGTCCCGCTTTGGCAACTAAAAGGCTCGTTTTTTGGACTTGAGAACTCGCGGTAGCGTACACGGCCCAAAATTGCCTTTCGTTGGGCCCCTCGACCTCGAGTGAAGGTGAAAACCCCCCATGCCACCAAACCCCGGCCACCGGTTGCACGCTCGGCACCGTTGTCCAAGCCCCTAACCACAGAAGACGGGCTTCACCGCGCACTTCGAACGCTTGACCTAGCCCGCACAGCAGTTGCGGAGTGAAGCGTAAGCTGTCCACCTCGCTTATCACCTCGCTTCTCCCCTCGTTGACGACCGGGCTAAGTTTGACCTCGGCGTCAGTTTTGAGCTTCCAGGCACCATGACGCCAGGTAACCTCGCCAAAACCCTTCCAGGATTCTTTCCACTCGCTGGACAACCACAACGACCACGCCCGATCGTAGCGTTTCACCTCGAGCTTGGCCGACCTATCGTTCCACAGGCCATCACTCAGGCTCGCTTCGCCCACGGCCCGCAGTTCCCAGGGGTGTAACAGCCACCGTCCGCCCAGCCGCAGGTTATCACGAAAACCCACCCAACTTTCTGATAAAGACACTTGCCGCCTAAACGACGCCCCCACCCCGCCCCACGCGCCCTGCCAGGCTCCCTGCCCCCCGGCTTCGGCGGTGTTGGTAGTCTGATTCAGCCACAAGCTAAAAGGACCGTTTCGCCCCACAACGAGGCCAAAACTGCCCCTTCCTGCTTGGGCCGACCACAAGAAGGAGAGCTTTTCGGGTGAACTTTTAACCACCGTCAGCGGGCCCACCAGCACCGGCCCCGCCCACAAGCCGGCTGGTGTGGCTCCCGAGGACTTCCAACCCAACCAGCCGCCCCACGTTTGGCTATGCGCGCTAAGCTGGGTTCTGGTCAACAGACCGTTTTCGGTGGCGTACAAGGCACTTAAGTCGGGCATTTGACCCAGGGAGGGTACCATTTGCCCCCAAAGGGGAACCGATCCCCACCCCATCAGACCAAGGGCTAGAGTTTTCATCAAGCGTCGATTTAAGGTTTTCACGCCTTCTTTAACAGAAAGCTAAGGCGTACCGCTTCAACACCTTGAAGTTCCCTTCCCTTCGTGACAAACTAGCCTGGGAGGTCATATGGTTATTTTGACATTGAATTGCGGAAGTTCTTCCGTAAAGTACCAGGTCTATTTATGGACAGAACACCGTGTTTTAGCCAAAGGAATTGTGGAACGGGTCGGCTCGTCCGAAGCTGTTCTCGAACACATTCCGCATCACACGGAGCCCTATACGGTGACCCAATCGATTCCGGATCACGAAACCGCGATTCAGTTGATTTTGGAGTGCATTACCGACAGCAAGATGGGCGTTGTCAAATCTTTAAAGGAAGTCGTGGCCGTGGGTCATCGGGTTCTTCATGGCGGTCAAAAATTCGCCAAGTCGGTCCTGATCACCCCTGAGACCCTTCAGACCTTTCGTGAGCTGATTGACCTGGGCCCCTTGCACCTGCCGGCGAACATTTCGGGTATTGAAGCGGCGCAAAAGGTATTGCCAGGCGTTCCTCAGGTCGCCGTCCTCGATACAGCCTGGCACCAAACCATGCCGGCGTCGTCCTATGTCTATGCCGTTCCCTACAACTGGTATAGCTTTTACGGCGTCCGACGCTACGGGTTTCACGGAACCTCGTTCCTCTACACCGCCAAGCGAGCTTCTGTTTTGTTAAAAAAAGCCCCGACCGACACCAACCTCATCATTGCCCACGTCGGTAACGGTGCTTCGATGAGTGCCGTCAAGAACGGTTGTGCTTACGATACGTCGATGGGACTGACCCCTCTCGAAGGCCTGGTAATGGGCACCCGCTCGGGTGATATTGACCCCGCTATCATTAGCTATATTTGTCGCCGCACCGGGATGACCAATCTTGAGGTAGAAAACGAGCTGAATAAAAAGTCAGGGATTCTCGGTATCACCCAAAAGTTCTCTGATCGGCGGGACATGAATAAAGCCGCCGACGAAGGTGACCCCAACTCGTTGTTGGCACGTCAAATTGAAGGCTATCGCCTAAAAAAATACATCGGAGCCTACATGGCGGCCCTCGGTCGCGTAGATGCCATCGTGTTTACGGCTGGAGTTGGCGAAATGGCCTTTCAGATTCGTGAAGAAGCCCTGCAAGGCTTAGAAGGCCTGGGCATCATCCTTGACTGCGAAAAAAACAAGCTGTCACGAACCAGGAATGCCGAAACCTGCATCAGCGCCGATAACTCTCCGATTAAGGTTTTTGTCATCCCCACGGACGAGGAGCTGGTCATGACCGAAGATACCTACGCCCTAACAGCGGGTACCTACGACATTCATACCAACTTCACCTATTCGTTCCAGGACCCCAAGTATGTCAATCACGAACGCGCCAAAGCTCTTGAAAAAGAGCTAACGAAGAACCCTGCGTTAAAGTCGATTCTCGCGTAACGTCAATTGGTAGGAATTAAACCACGGCGGCTCACCTGTTGAGCCGCTTCGTCCGATTTTAGTCGGCGAATGACCTCGAGGGCCAATAGCGGGGCGGTACCGATGGCGCGGCTGGTGATGAGTTTTCCATCAACCACAACGTCGTGGTCTTGCCAAATACCACCGTGAGCCTTGCCCTCGTCGGCAAAGTCAGGGAACCCGACAAACTTGCGTTGATTCAACAACCCGTTTCGCCCCAAAGCAACGGCAGGTGCGGCGCAGATGGCAACCACCCAGACGTTTTCGTCAAAAGCTTTTTTGAGCACTGACACCACCAAAGGGGATCGTGACAAGTTTTCGGCACCCGGCATGCCACCGGGCAAAAAAACCGCCTGATAGGGCTCCCGATTTGTATCAAGAAGCTGTGAAAGGACATAATCAGCCCGCACGGTGATGCCATGCGAGCCGGTGACCTCTTGAGTTTCGACCCCGGCTGTTGCTACCGAAAGTCCGGCCCGCCGCCATAGATCGACGGGGTACAGCGCCTCGATTTCTTCAAAGCCAGGCGCAAGAAGCACCAGGATATCAAAACTCATTTTGTCTTTAACCCTATTTTTTCTTAAGCCCTAAGACGCTGGCCAAACGGTCCAAGAAGCCTTGTTTCGGTTTCTTCTCGGGTGCAACATGAACGGCTTTAAAATCTTCGCCGTACTTGGACTTGTAGTAGTCTAAGCGATCTTGAATCCCCGAGCCCGACTTAGCGGCCACAGGCTTTTTATCTCGTCGGTTTTCACCACGAGGATCACGACGGGCCTGAGAATCACGGCGAACTCCCGCTTCCCGACGAACCTCGGGATGCGGCTCACGACGATTTTCTGGTCGCTTTTCTGTACGGAGTGCTTCCGGACGCCCTTCACCTTTGCGGGGCGTATTGCGTGAGTTGCGGGGTCCCTTCGGACGAGCTGTACCCACGGCGGCGGCGGCAGCAGCAATTCGTTCGCCCTGAGTCGAGGTGCGTTCCGGGTTCAACGTACGTTCTTTGTCGTCACGTCTTGGTCGGCGATCGCGCTTGGGCCCTTCGGCTTTGGCGCCCTCCATCGAGCGAGCAC
>JAJXVP010000307.1 GCA_021782055.1 bacterium
TCGAGAATGAAAAGCGGTTGTGCTTCACGAACACTCGTCAGAACTACCACATCTAAAAAGGCATAAACCTCTAAAACATTTTGCCGACCTGTAAATTGCAAACGATCCCCTAAGGAAAGACTTTCTGCCAAGGCTAAACAATCTTGATAATAATCCGGGTCTTCATCCGTGGGTCCAATAGCATAAAAGGTGACGTCGGGAATTTCCTCGGCAATGATTTTCGCGGCGGCGATAAAGGTTTTCACATCTTTAATGGGAACAATACGACCCACCAAACCAATATGCCGTCCTGGTCTAGGTTTCCGTGAGATGGACGAAAAACGTTCTACATCAATGCCGTTGGGAATGACAAAGGTTCGGTCTTTTGAGGCTCCTAATTCTAGTTGTTTTTGACGATTTTCTTCAAACAAGGCCGTAACGGCATCCGCATTGCGGTAACATAACACACTGACACTGGCATAAAATTTGATCCACATGTCTCGTTGATACCCATGGACATAATTGGCCTTACGGATTTCGATCTCACGTTCTTTGTGGTATAAGCCATGTTCCGTTAAAATAAAGGGCTTTTTTCTCCTCACCTTTGCGGCTAAAGCGGCGATCCCCGCAAAGCCTGTGGAAACAGCATGATAAATATCCGCTTCGGGAGGGACGGCTGCTAGAACCCGAAACAGCAATTCATGGGACGACTGCCAAGCCCAATAATAGTCCGAGAAAGGATAAATCGGGTTTCTTTCTTGATTCGACTGAACGATAAAATCCCAAAAAACCTTTTGCTCTACGGCATCCTGATGCAAAGACACTCCCTCGGGAAGTAAGCGAAAAAGAGAGTCTATCTCGGGTGAGTCACCTTGAAAAAACTGTCGATGTAAACGCAGGATTTCTGCAGGAAGTCGCGAAGCGCTTTCTTTGCCTAGGCCTGGGGTCTGGGGGCTTTTTGTGATCACAAGGTCTTTATGCTCGACCACATTCGGGGGAAGCCGGTACCTCAGAGGCTGATCGGCCGTTGGCGAAATGGTAAAAAGAGCAAAATCGATGTCCGGCAAACCCTCAAGGATATCTTGGACCCAAGCACTGACCCCGCCTGTGATGTAGGGATAGGAGCCTTCAATCACTAAGCACACTCGAAGTTTAGCTTCCACCTGGGAACTCCCCAAGCCAAAAGTGATAGGCGTTTTTCAGTTCTGTATTGCCCCCGTGTTCCTGCAAAAAGGCTAAGATTGCCATCACTTCTAAGTAATCTCTTTGGGCAAATTTCACCTTAGCTAACCAGAAAAAAACCTCGGTATCTTGGGGATGCTCAAAAAGAAAAGTACGTAACGAAGCTTCTGCCTCTTTCAATAAACCAGCTTCAAGGTGCAGGGGAACCCATAGAGGAAGATCTTGCTTTTGCCCCCCTGCAACCGACCAAAGGTTTTCGAGGGTCTTGATAGCCTCGAATAAATAAAACTTTTTGAGCGCGGGTTTTGTTTGGTAAATCAGTCCTAATTCCATTTGGGCCTGAGCCAACGGTCGAGCATAGTTCTCGAGATCCATTTTCTTGAAGTTTTGAATTTTTTGGACATAGCGCATTTCCAGAGCATTTAAACTCTCCGCGCCAAACAAAGCTAATTCTTTATCTGGGCTCCGGGTTAGTCGTTCACAAACCTGAGATAGCCTTAACGTAACGTCAAAGGGTAAATCCGTTTTGGCTATAAGACGGTCTAGTTCCATAAGCTCATAGGGTTCTTCGAAAAGAGAACGGATATTTACCCCTTTCTGGATAAAAGCTGATTCAGGCAAAAAGCCTTCCTCAATGCCTTTTAAGGCCGCTTTCTGCGTACGGGCCATGATCAAATAACGAGAATCTAAAAGCTGAAGATATTCGGAGGAATAACTCATACCACCCTTTGGAATTCTAGAAGATTTTCAGCCTCATGCATGAGTTCTGTGGCAGACACCTCACCCGAAGACGAGCCAAACCCGATGAGGACTTCTAAAGGTACTGGTTCTCCTTCAAGGGTTAAACCTGCTTCTTGAATTAAGGTGAGCAAACGAAGGCAAAAAAAGGAAACGCCATCTTGATCTAGACCAGGAACTAAAAGTGCCAATTGATTTTCTTCTTTGTAGTGAAACATTTTGATTTTCATTTGCAACGAGGCTTCCCATTTATCCCGCATTACCAAAAAAAGCTTTTTAAGTTTTTCTCGTTCCCATTTTTGGGTTAAAGCCTCAAAGTTGGCAATTTCTAAAAGGATCAATGCTCGGGTATGTGTTGTTAATGCCGTATCAGGCGTAACTTCCAGGTTTTTTAATAATTGGGTGACCAGTGGTAATTGTGTCACCTGATCTACTTCTTGGACTTGATAAAGCCTTTCAAAATCAAGAATCTCGGCTAAATACGGTTCCACCAAACTTAGGATAATTTCTAGCATGCTTTCGGTGTAGGACGAATAGCGTTCAAACGGCAAACTCTCTACGGCGACAATGCCCCAAACGTTCCCATGAGAATGAAGCGGGTACACCATAAGGAAATCCATGGTAGCTAAGCCCGTAAACTCTTGTTCATGAAGTAACATCCGCAAGGAAAACGGGCGTCCGTTGCGAAAAACGTACCCGGCAATGGTTTGTTCAATGTCTAAGCCCTCAGGGGGCAAGACAGAAGAGCGATCACCAAGTAGAGCAACTGGTATAAGTTTAGAAGCTTCCTTTTGTTTTGTCCAAATTGACCCCACCCTCATGTCGGTAAAAACCGAAATCATTTCTAAGATACTGTCCAAGGCTTGAGGAAGATTGTACGTGGCCAGTTTTTTGAGGTTCCCCCGCAAAAGCGTAATCGAATCGCTTTGTGCTACCAGACGTTCTTCTAAGACTCGATTTACTCGTTCTAAAGAGTCTGCTTTTCTTTTTAAACGCGAACTTTGTTTGACTTGACGTTTCAGACGTCCCAAAAACGAAGAACGTTGATTTCTGAGCTGAATTTGAAAAAAAAGTCCCGTTCCAAAAACAAATAGGAAGGGGATTGCTGAAACTCGAAGAACTTGCCCCAGTTGTTCGAGGTACGACTTTGAAAAGCTCTGTGCCACGAGGGGCATTAGGAAAAAGCCAACTAGTCCGCCAAGGATTAAGGTCAAAATCGCCGTGAGTGGACTGCGAAAATGCGTCAAGACTAAAGCAGGAACAATATAGGGGACTCCGTACCAAAAGAGAAAACCCGGATCCTGAAGCCAAAAACAGTTCAAAAGCATAACCGCGACTAGCGAAATGACAAGGTCGCGGGCTTCTGAGAAGATTTGTCTGGCTTCAGGCAGAAAGCGGCTCATGCTCCTGTATCGGTCTCATTTTCATCTTTCGTTACTGCGAACCTAAAGAATCTGGCAAAGCGGCTTTAAGGCCAATCGTTGCCTGACTCGACCAATAGGAGCTTTGGTTGGCAATCGGCGTGGAAGAGTAATACAAATCGGCCCAAGCCGACCACGTCCCCCAATTCAACTCGGCACGGACTTCCACTTCATTCACCCAATACTGTTCTTGGGTGTTTAACGTAAAGTTTTGCCAGTAAGGCCCCCAGGCTCCTCG
>JAJXVP010000308.1 GCA_021782055.1 bacterium
GTGCTCGCTCGATGGAGGGCGCCAAAGCCGAAGGGCCCAAGCGCGATCGCCGACCAAGACGTGACGACAAAGAACGTACGTTGAACCCGGAACGCACCTCGACTCAGGGCGAACGAATTGCTGCTGCGGCCGCCGCCGTGGGTACAGCTCGTCCGAAGGGACCCCGCAACTCACGCAATACGCCCCGCAAAGGTGAAGGGCGTCCGGAAGCACCCCGTACAGAAAAGCGACCAGAAAATCGTCGTGAGCCGCATCCCGAGGTTCGTCGGGAAGCGGGAGTTCGCCGTGATTCTCAGGTTCGCCGCGATCCTCGTGGTGAAAACCGACGGGATAAAAAGCCTGTGGCCGCTAAGTCGGGCTCGGGGATTCAAGATCGCTTAGACTACTACAAGTCTAAGTACGGCGAAGATTTTAAAGCCGTTCATGTTGCACCCGAGAAGAAACCGAAACAAGGCTTCTTGGACCGTTTGGCCAGCGTCTTAGGGCTTAAGAAAAAATAGGGTTATAGACAAAATGAGTTTTGATATCCTGGTGCTTCTTGCGCCTGGCTTTGAAGAAATCGAAGCACTGTACCCCGTCGATCTTTGGCGACGAGCCGGTCTTTCGGTAACGACAGCCGGGGTCGAGGCCCAGGAGGTCACCGGCTCGCATGGGATCACCGTGCGGGCTGATTTTGCCCTTTCACAGTTTCTCGATGCCAATCGTGACCCTTATCAGGCTGTTTTTTTGCCCGGTGGCATGCCGGGTGCCGAAAACTTGTCACGATCACCTTTGGTGGTGTCTGTCCTTAAAAAGGCTTTAGAAGAAAACCTCTGGGTTGCCGCTATCTGCGCCGCACCCGCTGTCACGTTGGGGCGAAATGGGCTGTTGCGTCAGCGCCAGTTCGTCGGGTTCCCTGACTTTGCCGACGAGGGCAAGGCTCACGGTGGTATTTGGCAAGACCACGACGTTGTGGTTGATGGAAACCTCATCACCAGCCGTGCCATCGGTACGGCCCACCTTTTGGCCCTCGAGGTTATTCGCCGGCTAAAATCGGACGAAGCGGCTCAACAGGTGAGCCGCCGTGGTTTAATTCCTACCAATTGACGTTACGCGAGAATCGACTTTAACGCCGGGTTCTTCTTTAGCTCTTTTTCAAGAGCTTTGGCGCGTTCGTGATTGACATACTTTGGGTCCTGGAACGAATAGGTGAAGTTGGTATGGATGTCGTAGGTACCCTCTGTTAGGGCGTAGGTATCTTCGGTCATGACCAGCTCTTCGTCCGTAGGAATGACAAATACCTTAATCGGAGAGTTATCGGCACTGATGCAGGTTTCGGCATTTCGGGTTCGTGACAGCTTGTTTTTTTCGCGGTCTAGGATGATGCCCAACCCTTCGAGTCCTTGCAGGGCTTCTTCACGAATCTGAAAGGCCATTTCGCCAACCCCAGCGGTAAACACAATGGCGTCCACCCGACCGAGCGCAGCCATGTAGGCGCCGATGTATTTTTTGAGGCGATAGCCTTCAATTTGACGCGCTAGCAACGAGTTGGGGTCACCTTCGTCGGCAGCTTTGTTCATATCGCGGCGATCTGAGAATTTTTGCGTGATGCCAAGAATCCCTGACTTTTTATTCAGCTCGTTTTCTACTTCAAGATTGGTCATTCCGGTTCGGCGGCAAATGTAGCTAATAATCGCGGGGTCAATATCACCCGAGCGGGTGCCCATCACCAAGCCTTCGAGAGGGGTAAGACCCATCGAAGTGTCGTAGGCACAACCATTCTTAACCGCACTCATCGAGGCCCCATTGCCGACGTGGGCGATGATGAGGTTGGTGTCGGCCGGGGCTTTTTTCAATAAAACAGAGGCCCGCTTGGCGGTGTAGAGGAACGACGTTCCATGAAAACCGTAGCGTCGGACGCCGTAAAAGCTGTACCAGTTGTAGGGAACAGCGTAGACATACGACGAAGCTGGCATGGTCTGGTGCCAGGCTGTATCCAGGACGGCAACCTGCGGAACTCCAGGAAGCACCTTTTGTGCCGCTTCAATACCCGAAATGTTTGCCGGCAGGTGCAAGGGGCCCAGGTCAATCAACTCACGGAAGGTCTGAAGGGTCTCAGGGGTGATCAGGACCGACTTGGCGAACTTTTGACCGCCATGAAGAACCCGATGACCCACGGCCACGACTTCCTTTAAAGATTTGACAACGCCCATCTTGCTATCGGTAATGCATTCCAAAATCAAATGAATCGCGGTTTCGTGATCCGGAATCGATTGGGTCACCGTATAGGGCTCCGTGTGATGCGGAATGTGTTCGAGAACAGCTTCGGACGAGCCGACCCGTTCCACAATTCCTTTGGCTAAAACACGGTGTTCTGTCCATAAATAGACCTGGTACTTTACGGAAGAACTTCCGCAATTCAATGTCAAAATAACCATATGACCTCCCAGCGTAGTTTGTCACGAAGGGAAGGGAACTTCAAGGTGTTGAAGCGGTACGCCTTAGCTTTCTGTTAAAGAAGGCGTGAAAACCTTAAATCGACGATTGATGAAAACTCTTACCCTCGGGTTGCTGGCCGGGGGGGCGGTATCCCTTTGGAGCCAAGTGCCCGACTTAAGTGCGTTGTACGCCACCGAAAACGGTCTTTTGACCAGGACTCAGCTGAGTGCCCAGAGTTTAACGTGGGGTGGCTGGTTGGGCTGGAAGTCCTCGGGGGCCACCCCGGCTGGCTTGTGGGCCGGGCCGGTGCTGGTGGGGCCCTTGACTGTAGTAAAAAGTTCGCCCGAAAAGCTCTCGTTCTTGTGGTCGGCTCAAGCCGGAAGGGGCAGCTTTGGTTTCGTTTTAGGGCGAAATGGTCCTTTTAGCTTGTGGCTGAATCAGACTACCAACACCGCCGAAGCCGGTGGGCAGGGAGCCTGGCAGGGCGCGTGGGGCGGGTTGGGGGTGTCCTTGAGGCGGCAAGTGTCTTTATCAGAAAGCTGGGTGGGGTTTCGCGACAACCTACGGCTGGGCGGACGGTGGTTGTTCAAGCCTTGGGAACTGCGGGCCGTGGGCGAAGCCAAGCTCAGTGACGTGCTAGGAACCGACAGGTCAGCCAAGCTCGAGGTGAAACGCTACGATCGAGCGTGGTCGTTGTGGTTGTACAGCGAGTGGAAAGAATCCTGGAAGGCTTTTGGCGAGGTTACCTGGCGTCATGGTGCCTGGAAGCTCAAAACTGACGCCGAGGTCAAACTTAGCCCAGTCGCCAACGAGGGAAGAAGCGAGGTGGACAGCTTACGCTTCACTCCGCAAGTGCTGTGGGGGCTAGGCCAAGCGTTTGAAGTGCGTGGAGAAGCGCGTCTTCAGTGGCTAGGGGCTTGGACAACGGTGCCGAGTGTTCAACCAGCGGCCGGGGTTTGGTGGCACGGAGGGTTTTCACCTTCGCTTGAGGTTGAGGGGGCCAACGAAAAACAATTTTGGGCCGTGTACGCTACCGCGAGTTCTCAAGTCCAAAAAACGAGCCTTTTAGTTGCCAAAGCGGGACTTACCTGCCGTACCACGTTGCCTGTGTATGAACTTTCGGCCGAGGCTCTGTGGG
>JAJXVP010000309.1 GCA_021782055.1 bacterium
TAGCCGGAGGTTTCCTCCGTCGCACGAACGAGGGGTATATGAGCGAATTCGTATTCGAAATGGATAATATTTCCAAGGAGTTCCCCGGTGTCAAAGCCCTCGACAACGTTAGTTTCCGCGTCAAAAAGGGGGAAATTCACGCGTTGGTCGGAGAGAACGGCGCGGGTAAATCCACTTTGATGAAGGTGTTGAGTGGTGTACACCCTTATGGGAGCTACACGGGGCATATTCGGGTTAAGGGTGAGGAAGTTCAATTCCGCAACATCCGTGACAGCGAACATCATGGCATTGTTGTTATTTATCAGGAACTAGCCTTGGTTAGACTCCTGAACATTATGGAAAACTTGTTTCTGGGCAATGAGGTTGCCAAAAACGGCGTCATCAATTGGAATGAAGCGTTTGTCAGTACTAGGAAGTACTTGAAAGAAGTGGGCTTAGACGTTTCACCAGAAACAAAATTAATCAGCTTGGGTGTGGGGCAACAACAGCTGGTAGAAATCGCCAAAGCTTTGTCCAAGAAAGCTGAAATTTTAGTATTGGACGAACCCACCGCAGCTTTGAACGAAGAAGACAGTAAGAATCTCTTAAAGATTCTCCGTGAACTCAAGAACAAAGGGGTCACCTGCATTTACATCTCGCATAAGCTGGAAGAGGTTTTGGAAATCGCTGATTCGATTACAGTCCTAAGAGATGGACACTCGATTCATTCTCAGGGCGTACACGATGATGGCGGTATGACCGAAGAAAAGATGATCAACTTTATGGTCGGTAGAAAGCTGACTAGCCGCTTCCCCCGAAAGGAACATAAAGCCGGTGAGGTGGTGATGGAAGTGAAAAACTGGACAGTTTATCACCCCGAGTTGGTTGAGAAGAAAGTCATAGATAATGTCAGTTTTCAAATTCGTAAAGGTGAAATCCTGGGGATTGCCGGGTTAATGGGGGCTGGCCGAACTGAACTATTTCTCAGCCTTTTTGGAAAGAGTTACGGTAGAGAAATTAGCGGCGACATTATGATTGAAGGAAAACATCTCACCTTCAATTCACCTCGAGATGCGATCCGGGCTGGCTTTACGTACCTTTCCGAAGATCGGAAAGAAAAAGGTCTTGTTTTGGGTATGGATATTTTATCGAATACCACCTTGTCTAGTTTGGAAAAGGTTTCTGATCATGGGGTCATGGAAACTTTCGACAAACAAGTTGCCAAAGCAGGTGTGATTAATTACCTCAAAGAAGTCAAAATTACCAACCATTATGTGAAGCAGTTACAGATTAAGACCCCCTCTATAGAACAGAAAGTAAAAAATCTCTCGGGCGGAAATCAGCAAAAAGTAGTCATCGGAAAATGGCTCATGACCGAGCCTAAGATTCTCGTTCTGGATGAACCAACCCGGGGTATTGACGTTGGTGCCAAGTTTGAGATCTACAACCTCATGAATGAATTGATTGACAATGGTGTAGCCATTGTATTGATCAGTTCAGAATTGCCGGAAGTTTTAGGAATGAGCGATCGTGTTTTGGTGATCCATCAGGGCAAAGTTACTGGTGACTTGCCGTGGCAGGAAGCCACACAAGAAAAATGCATGTATTACGCCACGGGAGGTAAATAAGCATGGAAACCCGAAATAAAAGTATGAGCCAGATCATTATTTCTGGCTTTAAAACGAACATTAATCAATACGCGATGTTCATCGCCTTGATTGCCGTCTGGTTGATTTTTCAGGTTCTTTCGGGTGGTGAGTTTATTACCCCAAGAAACCTGTCCAACTTGTTAGGGCAAAACGTCTATATCGCCATTCTGGCCGTGGGTATGGTGCTCATTATGGTGGCAGGGCATATCGACCTGTCTGTAGGTTGGTTAGGTGGAACCTCAGGTGCGGTAGCCGCCTTAGCCTGGTCGAGCTGGCATTGGAATATTTGGGCAGCAATCGCTTTAGCCTTGTCAGTAGGTATCTTAACCGGCTTGTGGCAGGGGTTCTGGGTAGCCTATCGAGGAGTCCCCGCGTTCATTGTAACTTTGGGCTCTTTCCTCATGTTCCACGGATTTATCTTGCTCGCGGTACAAAATGGTCAAACGATACCAGTTCAGTCCGGTGTGATTTATCAGTTTGGTTCAGGCTTCTTGCCGCAGTTGTTCCTGAAAGGGACGGTGGGTAAAGACGTACCCTTTCACGATCTCTCATTAATGTTGGGAGTTTTAGCCATAGTGCTTTATTGGGTGTTTGAATTCCGAAGCAGAGCCAACCGCATTAAGTTTGGATTTGAAGTACTTCCTTGGTCATTGCAACTAGGGAAGATCATCTTAGTATCTATTTTAATTGCTGGAATATTTGCCATTCAGACTTTCTATGTGGGTATTTCTTATGCTTTCTTGTTTTTAATCTTGTTAGCTCTTTTATTCGTTTTCATCACGACTAAGACGGTCTTTGGTAGACATGTCTATGCCATTGGTGGAAACAAAGAAGCTGCAAAACTATCAGGAATTAATATTCAATCACGAACGCTAATTGTCTTTGTCATTATGGGAACCTTAGCTTCGATTGCAGGCCTAGTCTTTACAGGTCGCATGGCAAGTGCCTCGCCAGCTGCTGGTAACCTGTGGGAATTGGACACCATTGCTGCTGTTGTAGTAGGTGGTACATCAACTCTCGGGGGTGAAGGGACAATTATTGGTGCAATTATTGGTGCCTTATTTATGGGTTCACTCAATAACGGTATGTACTTACTAAACTGGGATATTCAATACCAATATATCATAAAGGGTGTAATATTGACTGTTGCTGTTTGGTTTGACATTACTTCGAAAAAGCGACGCTAATTCTTGACGGGGGATCAAAAAGATCCCCCGTTTTCATAAGGGAGTGGCGGGAATGTTACAAGCTTCCAATTTATCCAAGATTCAAAACAATAGTGCAGTTTTACGTAAGGTTAATCTTGAAATTTTACCCGGAAAAGTGACTGGGGTTTTAAGCTTAGATAAAACTGAGACATCGGCACTGTTGAATGTTTTGGCGGGCTTAGAACCTGCTGACAGTGGAACTGTTCTATTAAAAGGACAAGTTCTTGAGTCTGATCGGCAAGGGTGGGGTTCTCAGGGAATTCAGCTGATCCCCGGTGCGAGTCGCTTATTTCAGAATCTCAACATTCTCGATAATCTTTTGGTCGGCATGGCTTCTCATCAGCATCTTGTTCAAGAAGATCAGTTATTTCAGAAAGTTCGCCCTACAGTAGAATATTTTGGGCTTAAACATTCTCTGGACACTTTGGTTTCGCAACTTTCGGTGGCCGAAAGACAGCTCCTCTCTTTGATACTTTTTTTCTTTCAAGACGCTGAATACCTTTTACTGAGAGATTGTTTGAGTTCTGTTTCCTTAGAACAATATAAGAAGTTTCAAGAAAAACTTAAGGAAATGAAAGACCGTGGCAAAGGAATCTTGTTGGTACCTGAAGCCCCGGCACAACTGTTTGAACTTTGCGATAATGTCATACTTTTACGACGTGGCAAGGTGATTTATTCGGGAAGTGTCTCGGAGATCGATATTGAAGAAGCCCAC
>JAJXVP010000310.1 GCA_021782055.1 bacterium
GTTACGAGAATGGCGGTCACCGATTGAACCACCTCGTGTACACTACAAGGCAACCCAACCAAGGGGTTCCGCTTTTGAGGGAAAGTGAATGGAACGCTGGCAAGTGACCCCTGATCAGACAAAAACGGGTCGACCAATAAGGTTTCTCCACCTACCTCCAATTTAAGTGTCGCATGTCTGATGAAACGGAACCGTGGTGCCAGTATCGAATTTTCTTTGATCATCATCGTTATTTCACCTTTCGGAACACTAACCTGAAATAACAATGCCACAAAAAAAGAGGTAATACCTTCACATTTGTGAAACGGAACAAACTTGTGCCCAGATTCGACTCAACGAAGGTGCGGCAATACCCAGGTAAGAAGCAAGATGCTCTTTCGTCACCCGTGCGATCAACTGGGGATAGTTGGCAACAAAAAGTTTAAGCCGCTGGGTAGCATTCAAAGACAGGAGTTCGGCTTGGCGCTTTTGAATTGCGGTAGTGACGGCCGCTTGCCAGACACTCATCTGCGCCAAAGTTTGCGGATCATTTACATGAAGATCGTCCCAGAGTTGTAAAGGCAGTTCTAAAATATGGCTGGTCTCGAGGGCCTGAACAAATTCAACGGTTTCTTGGTGCAGTAGCGCCGAACAAAACCCGGCTACAGCTCCTTGTTCCAGAAAGCACTGCGTCCATTCGTGACCAGAATCCTCAATCCTGTAACTACGGAACAACCCCGATACGACCATAAAAACAGACTGACTAATTTGGCCCGCCCTTACGGCGTAGGAGCGTGGTTCGCATCGCCTAAGGCGCGCCGTGTGACGTATCTTACTCAGCGTTGAAACCTTCAACGGCACTCCACTGTGACGCCGGTACTCCTCACTTAAAACAGACAATCCTTGATCGAGCATCACTATTGTAACCTCACCCAAAAGTTTAAGGCATTTTGGGAAAGTCCCCAATACCAAATTTGAAGCTCTGTGTACGATCAGCGGCTCTGTCGACGCCATTCCGAAGGTGACATATGAGCGGCCCGGCGAAAGAACCGTGAAAAATACGAAGGGTCGCCAAAGGACAAGGTTGTGTAGGCAACTAAGCGTTTGGCTTCAAGAAGCAAGTTGAGTTCGATGATTCGCCCTGCCGGAATTTTAAGTAAAGTGCGGACGGTCGCCACCTCCTGGCAGAACTGTTCGAGCAACCGCTGGGAAGCCAAAGAATTGTTGCTAAACCGAGGTGGAGCGCCGCCCTTGGGGCCAGAAGCGAGTCGACCACTTGCGCTACAAGGTAGCTGGCATTCCAAGTCACAATCTGACCAGGAATGATGAAGAACAAAACTTCAGTTTCAAGAGCATACTCTTGAAAATCAATGCGCAAGGTACCCGCGCCTTGGGCAACGTACCTTGGGGGCGATGCAAAGTCACTTTGGAGTCTGCTGATCGGAGGCGTGAAGGCACCGATTGCCAGCTTCCACTTTCCGTCCGACCCCATTACCGCTCATGCTTAAAGCCAACTGATTCTTAACTTTACCCTCGACGTGGGAGCTTCGGGTGTACTCGGGGTGATGTTGGCGTGGAGGCTGTGGTTTCGTGCGTCGGCGTTTGCGTACTGGATCGGTTTGGTGGTCATTGGCCGTAGTTCTGACACCTCTGGGCTTCCTCCACACGCCCACTTCGCCCTCAACTCGCGTCACTCCTCGGGGGTACTGGCTTGTGCTTTCGCGCATCAGCGATCCGTCGGGTTTTGGAGCGTATCAATCTGCCGCGATCCGCCTCAGAGCGAGCGTCGCAGAATTTAATATTGTTCTCGTTGAGGGTACGCCTTCTTAAGTTTCTAGAGGAAAGTCGGGCGGATACTCGTTGAGCCACTGAGTATCCGCCTTACGTTGGAAGCACGAAGCAAGTTAAGGTACTAGATATACTGGTGAAACCCTGAGGAGCTCTTGTTACAAGAGCCTCCTGAGGCCGAAGAAGATTTGTGGCCACAATCGCGGCAAATATACCCGCCTCCGTGCTTGCCGATATAAACATGATACCCAGACTCGGTTTTGGAGCAATTTCCTCCAGATGCCGAGTGTGATGTGTGGCCACAGCCTGAACAGATATAGCCGTCCGCGGACTCTGAAATATAGACATGATACCCCGAATCGGTTTTTGAACAACTTCCACTGCTGGCTGAAGAAGATTTGTGGCCACAGCCTGAACAGATATATAACATAGTCACCTCCTTCCTTAAGCTAGCATCTGTGCTGAAACAGTTATTCAGCAATCTGGATTTGAGAGCTTTGCAGGAGCCCCAGATATTTCCTTTTTGAGGTTCCGTAGTCCGCAGAATTGGCAAGCGTCCCCTCTTGACTACAAAGAATGCTACACATCAATCTAATTATGGAGAGGATGAAACATGCTGGTTGAATCGGAAAGAATCACCTCTATCACTAGGCTTCAGAAGCCTGGCGGAGCAAAAAGCGCTTCCCTTTTCCCCCTTCACACCGTGCGAGTCCCCTAGGTTGCTTGTAAGAACTTTTAGGCACCCGCGATCCGACAGGCCTTCGTTTCATACGTGGAACAAAAACCATTTTTATTCGTGATTGCCAATTTTTTTGTCAACGGTGTCATCACGTTGAGTTCAAACCACAAACGCAGCACGATGACACCACAAACGCGACACGATGACACCACAAAGTTGGTGCGATGACACCACGATTTTGAAACACGCCAAATTAGCAGGAAAAAATCGACGCTTTCCACAAAGTCGATCGAACCTACTCCCACGACCACCCGTTCCAAGCGCCAACCCTCGCGGGCTAGTTGCCGCATTTTGCATGGTGCACTTCCAGCATCCATTTTAAAACATGGCGTTCCCGTAGGGCGGATCTTCCGTTACAGCTCGTCCGTCTTAAATTCGCTATACCCCTCGTAAAAATAACTCACATCAATGCCCTTCATAAACAACGCCCTGTCATCTATTTTATCTGTGAGGGCCAGCCCCAACAGGTGCTTGATTTCTAAATCCTTGACCACACTGCGTTCCATGGCAGACAAATACTCTTCTTTGTCGACAAAGTTCCAATCCACAACTTTGCGGATTTCTTTTTTCAACATCAGGTCAAGCCAGATCCGCATGGAGCGACCATTACCCTCGCGAAAAGGGTGCGCAAGGTTCATTTCTACGTATTTTTCAATGATTTGATCAAAGGTTTTTTGTGGCATCAAATCGATATTCTTTAGAGCAACCTCTAGGTACAGTAGCGGCGCGAATCGAAAATTTCCTTTGGCGATATTTACATCGCGAAGTACACCAGCAAAGTGGTAAATTGCACCAAATAAGTAGGCGTGTATTGCAGACAGGCCTGCGAAAGTCCCAACCTCAATCTTGGCAATCTCACCGGAATCAAATAATTGCCTGGCCATTTGCTTGCTGAGCTTTTCTTCAACCTTAGCCAATTCCACAACTACGTGGTATGGCTGAACTCTTACGTGGCAGGGCATCACTGGTCCGATGCCCGCTGGCGCAAACTGCCGCTCAGATAGCTGTGGCCATGTTGGTCTTGCCCACACCCAAGCGCTCTTC
>JAJXVP010000311.1 GCA_021782055.1 bacterium
CGTGAGGCGATTTTATTCTTAGACTCGGGAACAGCAATAATGACTAAGGTCAAAGCCGAAGCGGCTAAAAGAGCTGAACCCCAAAAGGGTGCCGAGGGCCCTAACAGGTATAAAAAGCCGCCCGAGGGCGGGCCTAAGATAAACCCCACACCAAAGGCCATTCCTGTCAGGCCCAAATTAGCAGTTCTTTTTTCTGGGGGAGACACGTCGACAATATAGGATTGAGCAACAGTGAAATTGGCACTCATTAAACCAGCTATGAAACGAATGATGAGCAAAAACACCAAAGAGTGAACCAAGGCCAACGAGGTCCAAGCCAAGGTACTGCCCAAAGTGCTGATCAAAAGAACTGGTTTGCGGCCCACTTTATCAGACCAGCGGCCCCACACCGGAGCCATGATAAACTGCCCAATGGAATAGGCGCCCAGAATCCAGCTAAACCACAACGGAGAGCCACCCAGATGGGCTACATAATCAGGTAAAAAGGGAATTATAAAACTGAAACCAAGCAGATCAAGAAAAATCACTAGTAGAACAGTAAGAATCGCTTTCATGAAACAAAAGTCCGAAAAATTTGACGTTAAGGCAAGAAGATTCCGTCGGCTTGAGGTCAAACCGACGGAAGAAAGTTACTTCTTTTGTCCTTGAGCCGCTACACCGGCGATTTTGGCCTGAATCTTGGCCTGATCCCCTAAGTAGAAATCACGAACATAGTGCAGATTTTCATCCAGCTCCACAACCAACGGTACGGCAGTGGGAATATTGAGTTCTGCAATGTCTTTTTCTGAAATGTTTTTAAGGTACTTCAGCAGAGCCCGAAGAGAGTTACCATGCGCACCAATAATGATCTTTTTTCCCGAGAGGATCTGAGGGGCAATTTCGACCTGCCAGTACGGAAGAACGCGAGCCACACAATCTTTGAGACACTCGGTGGCAGGGACTTCATCGGCGGGAATATCGGCGTAGCGGGGATCTTTAGCCGGGTACATGTCACTGGATTTCTCAAGGGCCGGAGGTGGAACATCATAAGAACGGCGCCACTGTTTAAAGAGGTCTTCGCCATACTTGGCCAAAGTTTCAGCCTTATCGAGTCCCTGGAGGGCTCCATAATGCCGTTCGTTCAAACGCCAAGTCTTCTTGACGGGGATCCACAAACGATCCATCTGATCCAAAACCGTGTTGAGCGTCTTGTTGGCCCGACGAAGCATTGAGCTGTAAGCTAAATCAAAGACATAGCCCTCTTTCTTAAGAATGTCGCCTGCTTCGACTGCCTCCTGCACGCCGGCGGGAGCCAGATCAACATCCACCCAGCCTGTAAAAAGGTTTTTCTGGTTCCACAAGCTTTCGCCGTGGCGCATCAGGACAATTTTATACATAACTACCACTCCTCAGCCGTTATCTTACCCTCATTGGGCCTGGACTTCAACCGGGGGGACACTCTTGTCGCCCGTCTGCGGCACTAAGGAAAACTTAGCACCTTGATCCCACGCTGCTATCAAACGTTCAGCAGCTTTTCGTATATCTTTAGGTTTAAGAGCCTTCATACGGTCACGTTTTTGTTGCCGCAGGCCATCTGAGATTCCTAACAACGACCTCTGAAGACCCAGAAAACCTCGTTCCGACGGAGAACGTGGAGCTAGGTCACCGCTAATGGCACCTAAAATGGCGTTCGACAGGTCTTGTTGCCCGAGGGGATAATCCCGATAAAACTCCAGGCCGTACCGGAAGGCGGCAAAGGATTCTTGGTCACGAGGATCACGAAAGGTTGCCAGAGTAACTAGACCTTCTAACGAACTTTGTGAAGCAAAAACCCCATAAGCCCCGCCTTTCATCCGAATTTCTTCCCATAAGACCCCAGTCTGCAAAAGGTGGCCCAAAACCAACTCTGCTTCATGCCCCACCTCTCCGAACCTCGATGCCGGCAAAGTGAGCGAATGAAACCCAACGGTGCTGGGTATGCCCCTTCGAGTCTGACCAGAAGAAAAGCGAGGAAAATCTACGAGACTCGTCTGAGGTCGCTCGGGAAACAACTCAGGCCAGACCTGAAAACGCTTGAGCATCCGATTGATAGCGTTTCGACTACCGGTAACCCCACCCACTGCGTGGCTTATACTCAAGATGCGCTTTGTAAGATTTTCACATTGTTGACCCAGACGTGACACTCCCGAAGGGGTCAAATCGAGAGTATTTAAGTAATCGAGCTGACTTAACCCCCCGGTCCATTCTGTGATCTGCGTCGAGGGAGAAAACCCGGCCGCACTGCGGTACGAGGCAAAAACATGTCCACGGGGCACTAAAGCGGAATTCCAATCATTCACCATTTCTAAAAGCAAATCTTTTAGCCGACTTTCGTTTTCCCACGCCAACGTTCTGAGCAACGTTTCGATCAGGCCAAAGGCCTCCTCAATTTTTTCATCCAGCATGCGGAAGCGCATCCAAAGACGACGTTCTTCGGCGCGATGCCCTAAGGGACGATCGGCTGTAGCTCGCGCAGAAAAGCCACCGGTCAACAACGCCAATTGCCTGGCTAGCAGGTCGTACGAAAGCTCTTTTGTCCCTAAGCTGTCTAGACAGCGAAGCCAGAAGGGAAGAAGAAGCCAATCGTCAGCAGAAAGATGACTCAAGTCAAACCCAATATCAGCATACGCAATTTCGTTGGTGAAGGTTTCATGGACCCAGAACGGAAAAGGCTGTTGCGTTTCCCAAGAAGAAACCGGTATATCCACCTTTCGAGGAATATCTCGCAAGGTCAAACTAGGCAAAGCGGCTACTGCCTGAGGAGAATCCGGTAGTTCCTGAAATTGACGCACCTCTTCTTGCTCTGTTTTTAACTGCTCAATTTCCACTTCGGTCAGCTTCATGCGTAATTCTGCCAGTTGTTCCTTTTCGCTCTCTTCATCTTGTTGAAACACTGCAGGGTCAGGTCGACAGATCACCAGGGTACGGTGGTGATTGTCTAACAAATACTTTTTCAGCACCTGTTGAAAAACCGGCAAGCCTTGATGAACTTGGCTTTTAAGCAGTTGAAGGCGTTCAGCCAAAATCAGGCTGTCGCGAGGAGAAGCACCATGAAGCCAGGTGCGCATCAAGCGACGTAGGTATCTTAGCCCCATTCCCCCCGCACGAAGCTCACGCAGCGAGAATTCATAGCTTGCAATGACAGATTCGAGCAATTCTTGAGGCAAGCCTTCCTGTGCCAACACCGAAAGTTGATCTAACACAAAGGTTTCCCACTGAGTTGCCCGTTCTGCCGGAACTCCACGCATTCCCACAGCAAAGACGACCTCACGCAATTCGGTTTCTAACCCGCTTACCGGTGATAAATCCTCTCCCAGCTCTGCTTCCAACAATGCTTTCTGAAGAAGACCACCGTCCCCAAGTAAAGCCTCGGTCAGGACCTCAAGAACCAAAATGGTTTGAAAATCTAAAACATCTTCGGTAAGCCAGGCCAAAGCCACTGTCCCCGCTTCCGCTTCGGAGGCAGGGTAAACGGTTTCGACAATACGTCTTTCTTGACGTCGTTTTTGAA
>JAJXVP010000312.1 GCA_021782055.1 bacterium
CGCCGGTTATGGGCTGGCGGGACCCTTCGAAGCGGTTTCCGAGGCTGACCTCAAACGTCAGATTGATACCAATCTTCTGGGTGTTCTGCGGGTGACCCAAGCCTTCATTCCGTACTTTCGTGAGCGCAAAGAGGGAGTGTTTATCGCGGTGACCTCGATTGGTGGTCACGTGGGCTTTCCGTTCAATTCGGTTTATCACGCCACGAAGTGGGCGTTGGAAGGATGGAACGAAAGTCTAGCTTTCGAATTGGCACCCTTTGGGATTCGCGCCAAGACCGTCGCGCCCGGGGGAATTGCCACCGACTTTGCGGGACGGTCCATCACAATCACACAGCACCCTGCTTATGACGCTTTGACGAAAAAGACTATGTCTGCCTTTGCCAAGAATCCAGACCGATCTACAGCGGAGCAAATTGCTGAGGTGATTTGGACTGCCGCGACAGACGGCAAGGACACAGTTCACTACATGGCGGGGAAGGATGCGATACGTTTGGTAAAGTTGCGTCGTTTCTTGGGAGTTCCCCGGTTCATCAAAGCTGTCCGAAAACGTTTTTTCGGGTAACCCCCAAGACAGGACGACCTCCAGAGCCTACCCCGAAAACGGCTTGAAGACCATGAGAAAAACGATGAAACCTAGAGCGACCAAATCAATCAAAAACAGTTTGGCGTTCCCACGGTGGGCTAACAGCTCGGCGAGTTCTCCCGACGCGGGCCCACTCTCCGCCTTTTCTGCGGCGGCTAGTACGCGGATGTGCCAGCCCTTGAGTCCTCTTTCACCGAGAATAGCCAAAGAAATCACCAGGATGTACGTCAGCACGAGCCACGGAGCCAAAAGGTTGAAGCCCTCAGCCACAGCTGTCGCGATACCCAGTAACGAACCGACACCGTAAAAGATCGGGATTGTCTTCCGGATCGGAATGGCGAGCCGAAATGCGGAGGCCACAACTGCCGCGTCGCCCGACTTGGTGATGCTCTGAAGGACGAGACCAGACCCGATGGACGTCACGAACCCTGCAAAGATAAACAGTTCGTGAACGTACTTAAGAATGAGAGAGAACACTGCCATAAAACCTCCCCAAAAAGTTGACGGTCCGCTTCAGGTCCGTCGATTTGTCAATTATGATTCTTCAAATCAGAATTGCAAGCCAATCGTTGAGCCTTGTTGGCCAAAGGTGACAGCCTCCGCTGGAGCAAAATGTGGCTTGCGATTCCTGAGTATTATAGTACTATTAAACTTATGCGCGAATATCATTCACTCACCTGGGCTTCTCGTAAAGAACTCGACATCGAATTGCAGGTTCTGGAAGGGTCTTTGCCCCTAGATCTTTCGGGTCACGTCTTTATGAACAGTCCTGTAGGAACTGTAAACTCCGAAGGGACCCCTTTGCCCAAGACCTTACCCGATGGCAGCCACAATCCCGAATGGGGAAATATGATTTTTAACGGCGACGGGATGCTCTTTCGTTTTGATCTGGATAAAGCCGGTGTCGTCGGCGTCAAATCGAGAATCTTACGAACTCCTGATTATTGGGCAGACTGGGCGACCCGTTACGGAACCGACTATTGGAACCAGGGTTTTCGTTTTGATAACTGGGGGATGGCCAGGATGGGGTTGCCCATCGGTACTCGAAATCAGATCAATACTTCGGTTAACCTGTTTCGTGTTCCCGGAAACGAGTCCATTCGGCTGACGGCAAACTTTGATGCAGGAAGACCTTTCGAAATTGACCCGGTGACCCTTGAAGTGCTAAGGCCCCTAGGTTCGAACGCGGATTGGCGGGGCGAGTTTCCGGGAGGGATGAACCAGGTTTTTCCTTTACACCAGTCGAGCGCTCACCCTTCCTATGATCCCTTTACCCGAGAATTTTGGACTGTAAATTTTCGTAAAGACGCTGCAACCTTGGCGTTTTCAAAGGTTTTTAAGCCCCATCTGACGGCACGTCAGGATTGGTTGACTCACGAAATCGAAGCCTTAACCAAGGTTTTGGGGCGACGAAAAGTGAAGGGACGGCAATTTTTGACCCTCATGGAACTTTTTGTAGAGCACCTAGAGACCAAGCATCGTGAAGGACATCATCGTCCCTTTGTTCCCCCTAAAGTTCTAGAAAATCAAGATTGGTTGGGAATGGAAAACGAAGTTCGACTCTTGCGCTGGAATGAAGATGGTCCCATGGATAGCTGGAATCTTCTCGACCCGGATACGGGTAAGAACCTCGTGATCGAGCAGACCATGCACCAGACGGCCTTAAGCCGTAACTGGATTGTTTTGGTCGATTCGTCTCTCAAGTTTGCCCTCGATGTGCTTGAGAATAACCCCTTTCCGGAACACCCTTGGCTGAACAGGCTTTTACGTCGCTTAGTGGCTCGGACGATCCAGCCGATCACACCCCTCTATCTGGTAAGTCGAAAGGATTTGGTTCGGGGTACCACCGAGGTGATGACGCGCAAAGTTTGGGTCCCCCTAGAAACAGCTCACTTCTCGGTAGATTACGACGATTCCGACGACCTTGTCACGGTTTATACGAGCCACAACGCCGCCATGTGCGTTGCGGAGTGGGTACGACCCTACGACACCCTGGCCGTGGATGGAAGTCCCGTTCCTGAAAATGTAATAGGACTTTTGACAGCCGGCGAAATGGACGTGGGCCGGACGGGAATCTTTAAAATTGACGCTTCCAAGGGAAAAATCCGTCAGCAGAAGATTGTATGGAAGACCGGGAACGAAAAACCTGTACCGGGAGCTCCCCCCGGGCTACATACCTGGGCGACTGGTCTCACGACGTACCGGGGCTCCAACGATGCCGAGTCTCTTCCCGCAAAAATTCCCACGCTTTTTTGGCAGTTTTACGGTTTGGACCGACGTTTTTTGACGCATTTCATTGAAGAACTTTACTCCAACTATAAAAATCGCAAGATTTCGGTGTCAAAACTTAAAAAACTGACCGCCCAGGGTGTTCCATTCTGCTTGGTGCGTCAGGACACGGCCACGCAGGAGCTGGTGGATGGCTGGGTTTTTCAGATGAATGAGAATTTCCGATCCTTGCAATTTGTTCCTCGAAAAAGGGCATCTGATGCTTTTTTGGCGAACCCCGAGCTGGACGGATATATTCTTTGTACCATGATCAACGGGAGCCTCGATCTGAGTGCCGAGGAATACACCCGAGAAATTTGGATTTTTGACGCCGCTAAATTGCATGAGGGACCCGTTGTCAAGCTAGGACACCCAGATCTTTCGTTCGCCTTTACAATCCATTCGGTTTGGGCCCCTCGGCTCGATACAGCCCCTCGGTTGCCTCGGTACGATGTACGAGCCGATTACCAGAGCGTCCTGGAAGCTATGACAGACCCTGAAAAAAAGAGAGAGCTCAGCGAATTCATGGAGCGTGAGGTTTACCCCCACTATGAACAATCTTGAAGCTTTGGGCCGGGAACTCCTAGATGAACTCAGACCTTATCACGCCCGACGAGAGGTTTATTCGGGCCTGTTTCCTCTACCATTTCGGAACTCAGTC
>JAJXVP010000313.1 GCA_021782055.1 bacterium
TGCCTTCTTTCAATGCGGCCTCATCAATTTGAATAATCGCAACGCCTGCTTTTTCAAGGTCAAGAACCTCTTCGCGGAGGGCCAACGCGATTTGTTGGCAGGTCAGGGCCCGGGTTTGGTCTTCGCGGACAAACGACCAGTTTAAAATGGTCACCGGCCCGGTGAGCATTCCCTTAACCGGCTTACTGGTCAACGTTTGGGCATAAGTTATCCACGGAACGGTGATTGGGTGTGGTCGGCGCACGTCGCCGTATAAAATCGGCGGTTTAACACAGCGGGAACCGTACGATTGCACCCAGCCAAACTCGGTAAAGGCAAACCCTTCGAGCTGTTCGCCAAAGTACTCTACCATGTCCCCGCGTTCGGCTTCGCCATGCACCAGCACGTCCAGCCCCAGCTCTTCTTGACGCGAAATCGCCTGAGCAATCTCGGCACGGATCGCCTCGTGGTAGGCCGAGTCCGAGAGTTTGCCAGTTTTCCAAGCCCGCCGCACCCGACGGATCTCGGCAGTTTGCGGAAAGCTACCGATGGTGGTTGTGGGGTACAAAGGGAGCCGCAACCCCTTAGCTTGTTCCGCCTGACGCTGTTCAAAGGGGCCTCGGCGGTAGGTCGGTAAAGGCGCACTGGCCGGCGGGGTAGGGAGTTCCGGACTTCGATAGGAATCTAGCTCGTCAGCTACCGAGTCTAGGCCGTGGTTAAAGGCCTTGGCGAGCAGGGTTAGCTCGTGAAGCTTTTGCTGGGCAAACGCCAGGCGTTGTATGAGGTCCTTTGGTAGCTGGGTTTCTAAGTTCAGGTCAAGGGGAACGTGCAAAAGCGAACAGGTAGGAGCCAACCATAGCCGATCGCCTCGGCGCCTAGCGGCAGGCCCCCATTGCTCGATAACAGCCTTGAGGTTTGTTTTCCAGATATTGCGGCCATTGACCACGCCTAACGACAGCACTTTTTCAAGCGGCCAGTCAGCCTCGATGCTGCGGGCTTCGTCCTGCTGGGCATCGATATGCAGACCCGCCACCGGGAGCTCGCGCACCAGGGCATAGTTTTCGGCTAAGCGGCCAAAATAGGTGGTTAACAAAAGGGGAACGGGGCTTGATGCCAGCGACTGGTAGGCCTGACGGAACGCCTGGGTTTGTAAAGCCGAAAGTTCTTGGCAGAGCAGGGGTTCGTCTATTTGCACCCAGCTGGCACCCTCGTCGGCTAACAGGGCCAACAGCTCCTGGTAGAGGGGCACCAGGCGGGGTAAAAGCGATAGCGGCGCAAACCCTGAGGTCGCTTTGCCCAGGGCCAAGTAGGTCACGGGGCCTACCAGTACCGCTTTGACCTGCCCCTTAACGGTACGGGCCTCGCGCAATTGCTCTACTAACCGACCTGGGTTGAGCTGAAACTGCGTGCCTTCGTGAAACTCGGGAACAATAATATGATAGTTGGTGGTGAACCACTTGGTCATTTCCCCAGCGGGCACCTCGCCGCCACGAGCCGCCGTAAAGTAGCGTGTCAACTCGCTACCGGGGAGCGAGCGTACCCGTTCGGGCAGGTTGCCTAGGGTGACGCTCATATCCAGAACGTGGTCGTAGAGCGAAAAATCCCCAACGGGGAGCAAGTCGAGGCTGGTCTGGGCCTGCCATTGTGAAAAGCGGAGTTCGGCCGCCGTCTGTTCAAGGTTCTGTTGCGAAAGTTCGTTTTTCCAGTAGGCTTCTAGTGCGGTTTTGAGTTCCCGGTGCCCTCCGATGCGGGGGCTTCCCAGATTATGGGTCAGTGCCATGGGGTCCTTCCTTCGTCGTGTCTTGTCGTTGCTTGGTAGGGCAAGAATAGCGACGAATTTTTGCTAAGAAAAATGGTTTTTTTTCACCGATCCATGAGCATAATTCATAGAAGGAGATTTTCATGGGGGAGCTAGAGCGCATCCATCTTGAAATTGTGCGGGCCGTGCACGAAAAAGGCTCGCTCACGGCGGCGGCCGAGGCCTTGCATCTGACGCAGTCGGCCCTTAGCCATAGCATCAAAAAGCTCGAAACTTTGCTGGGCGTCAGTCTGTGGCACCGGGACGGTAGGGCGCTTAAGTTTACCGAAGCGGGGGCCTGGCTTTTGGCCTCGGCGCAACGGCTGTTGCCGTCTTGGGAACAGCTCGAAGAACGCCTGACTGAGTTTGGACGCGGCGAGCGGGGTACGTTCAAAATTGGAACCGAATGTCACCCCTGTTACAAATGGCTGTTAAAAATCACCCCAGATTTTTTGCGCGAGTGGCCCGAAGCAGACCTCGATGTCAGGCAGAAATTTCAGTTCGGCGGGCTAGGTGCCCTCTTTCAGCGCGAGATTGACCTTCTGTTGACGCCCGACCCGGTGTTTAAGCACGGGTTAAGCTTTCAGGCGGTGGTTGACTACGAGGCGGTGGCGGTCGTGGGGCCCGAACACCCTTGGCAACGCCTTGAGTACGTTGAGCCGCTTCAATTTGCCCGAGAAGTTTTGTATACCTACCCCGTGGACACCGACCGCTTGGATATCTTTACCGGCTTTTTAACCCCTGCGGGCATTCGCCCGCGTCGTCACCAGCTGGTCGAAGCTACCGAAATTTTGCTTCAGCTAATTGCCGATGGCCGGGGTGTGGGTACGTTGCCCCGCTGGTTGGTTGACGAATACGCACGGGAATTCCCGGTGAAAGGGGTGCGCTTGGGGGAACAGGGCGTATTCAAGCAAATTTATGCCGGGTTCCGCGAGGGTGAACAAAACCTTCCCTATGGGCAAACCTTTTTAGAGCTGGCCAAAAGAAGGCTCAGATGAACGAGCTGTCCTTGGCCGACCTCACCCCCGAACGCTTCGCGGTGCTAGCAACCAGCGAGGCCGACTACTATTTTAGCTTCAACTGGAGCCCTTTGTTCTACCGAAGTCAGGCCGCGGCGGGGTTTATTGCCGTGGCCACACAAACCCCTGCCGGGCCCGTTTTGCTCCCCGAATTGCAAAAGGCCTATGCCGTTTTAGATTGGGACCAGCTTCACATTGGCCGGTCGGCGGGGCGGTTGTTAAAAAGCTCTGCGGTCACCTCGGGGCGGGTGGTGCTCACCCTGAACGAAAACCCGGCACCCGTGTTAGCGGCCCTCGAGACGTATTGGGGCCAAGAGTCTTGGCTGATTCCCCCCTATTCTGCCTTGTTGTGCTATTTAGCCCAGAACGCCGAAGCGTCGTTTCGGGTCTGGGGTGTCGAATTGCGGGCAGACGGTAAGCTAATCGCGGGCGAAGTGGGCTATGTGACCGGGGCGGTGTACACCAGTTTGACTGGTTTTGCCCAACGCGAAGGCCCTTGGGCGCGTGGGTGGGGTACAGTCCAGCTGATCCTTTTAGCCCAAGAGCTCCAACGGAGGGGCTTGGCCTTTTGGAACTTGGGTCACCCCTATATGCGTTATAAGTTAAAGTTAGGGGCAAAGATTTACCCCCGCGCCGAGTTTCTTGAACGTTGGCAAAAGGCGGTTCCCAGGTGGTGCTTGGCGCATGGACAAACCCCTAGCGTCGCGC
>JAJXVP010000042.1 GCA_021782055.1 bacterium
TCATGATCTCATAGCGGGTGTTGTAGGCGCCTTCGACCGAGAAGCTTTTTTCATCCTCACGAAAACGAATGGTAATGGGCAAATCCTGAACCACAATGAGATGGGTGGTTTCTAAGGGGAGGGGGAGCTGTGGGGCGAGAGTGTGACTCAAGCGTGCCGCTTTGCACATTAAAATAAATTGCCATAAGCGCAAGTTTCGTAGATAAAGCCGATCAAACTGATGATGTTGCGAAAGGCTTGCGCCAATGTACATGTTGAAATCCACCCCATCGGTGGACGTTTTGTCAAAATAATGGGGAAACATCGCCTGAGCCCAGACCTGTTCTGTTTCTAGTAGCCGAGAGAGTTCCGAGTTGATTCGTGAAACTGAGTCGTCAAAATCTTTTCGTTTACGATAGACAAACCGTCCCTGGGGGTCCAAAGAATCTTGATACTCGCGCAAGGCCTTATCGACACCAGGGCTCCAGTGGTTCAGGTCGATAAAGCTCGCTTCAACATCGTCACGCAAAAAGTGCAGAATGCCAATTTCATCCCCGGAGGAAAGGCCACTTTCTAAATGACTCAAGTAGCGTTCAACTTGAAATTGAAGCTCTTGAAAAACGGGAAAATCTTTTACTTGGCGAGCTTGTTGTAAAACCCGTAAGGCCAAAGTGAGGTGCAATTCGAGGTCGGTCGCTATGGCGTTGTTCCGAGTGACCGAAGAATTGCGGATATCGGTGGCGGCGTAAAGCGGGTAGACGCCCTCAAAGGTCAAGTTTGGTTCAGCGACTCCGCAGTGAGCCTGTTCTTTGAGCAACTTCAGAGCCTCTTGGCGAAATTTCCAGGCAACAGCAGGGTGAATCGCCGTGTAGCGTTCTTGAATGATACGTTGAATGCGGTTTTCTAAATCCTCTAGGCTCGCGTGGAGGGCTAGGGCGAACAGGGGTAGCACCTCTTGAAGCTTTTCGCCTTGATTGGCACTCAAGGCTCCGGGTTGGTCCGAGGTAAGTCCAAAGGTACCCAACACCTGCTCTTCAAAAATCAGGGGCGCCACCAAGAGCGAACGAACCCCTTTGTTCTGCAGGTGGACTTCTAACGCTGATGGCGAAGCCAAGGTCGCCACGTCCTCAACCCAGAGCATTTTTTTCTCGATGTAAGCTTTTTCAAACAACGAACCGGTAAAATCTTGAGTCACAAACTCTCGTTGATCCTGAAGCCAACAGTCGGCTTGTGATAACTCGACTGAATGCATGATCGTCACTTTGTTTTCGTGGATCCCCGCAATATTGAGCTTCAAGTTTTTTTGAGCGAGCCACGACGAGAGGAGGGTTTCTACTTGTGAAAGACCCAGGTTGGAGGTAATGGCGGAGGGTAAGAGTAACGCTTCTTTTAACTGTGAAACTTGACGGGTCGCCGTAATATCTTGGGCGGTCAAAAACACAAACCCGCGAAACTCAAAGGACCCAGGGACAAGAAGTTGCGACAGAAGCTCACGGTTGTTGGGGTCTGCTCTTAGTTGAGCCCATTGCTGTTCGCCAATGACCTTGAGGGGCTTCAAGGGGTTTACCCGCAAAAAGTCGGTCTTCATACTCAGTTGAAAGTGCCGGGTAAACCCACTTTCCGGGTCAGTCAGCGAAAGAATGGGTTGAACGGGGTTCAAAAGCTCAGGGCGCTGATACAGTTTACTGAGGGCAAAGGACCAAGCAAAACAAAAAAACATTTCTACTGAATCGGCCTTGTCTTGCGGGCTTTTGTGCCGCATCAGTGAAAGAAAGCGCGGGGTAGCCAAAACAGGATCCATTTCAAACGGTGGAACCAAAGCCGAAATTTCGCTTTCCCAGAATACGGCGGGGATCACCGCCGAAAAGAACAACCTGACAGGCGGGTCATCAGCATGACTTTTTAAAAAGTTAACCCACCCAACCCGGTCCTCGGGGGCAGGTAAGTCCAAAAGCTTAAGCCATGACTCAGTGCCTTTCTGCGCTTGCCAAAAGTCAAGGAGGGCTTGAAAGCTAAAAACAGATTTGACTTCGGTTTTCATGTCGATTCAGTTAACAAGGTAATTCTAAAGTGATCGTAAGTCTAGGCGTTCCCTGAAGGCGGGCTGAAAGTCATCGTTTGTTAAATTATGTATTAATAAATAGGTGTGTAATTTAATAATTTGGTTTTTGTTTTGCAAAAAATAAAAAAAACTTGCGATCCAAATAATTACCTACTAGAATACGGTAATCATGAAATGGCTAAGGCAAGCATTATTAATTCTTTTGGAGATATTTTCTTTTGTTTCCTTGGGGTGGGCTCAGAACACCGAGGCCAATTCTTTCTCTGACACCAGCCTGAAAAGTGTTGTGTATGTGCAAACGCAGTTCTTCATGGATAGTTCATTATCTCAAGAAGCTTCATTATGGTCAAAAGTAGACAAGTGGGCACAGACCAAGTTATTGGGAAATTATGTTACGGTATCAACGGGTTCTGGTTTTTTTGTCGACACCCAGGGACATATTTTAACTAACGCTCATGTCGTAGAAATTAAAGACGTTGGGGCCTTGAGAGCAGAGATCATTACGTCGTTGCAGGATTCGATTACCCACGATGTCCCGTTAGACGTACTTTCAGATTCTGAGAAATTTCAGCTTCGTGTGGATGTTGCGCGTATTTTGGCGGCAGCTACACCCCAAATCCGAATATGGGTTCCGGGCGGACAAACAGCCTCTGCCGTTGTGAACGACGTTAGTCCTTCAGACGATTTGGCGTTGCTCTCAATTCAGACTGACAAGACAACAAGGCCGCTTTTGTTATCACCTGTTGGAAATTTGCGAGTAGGTGATTCGGTTTGGGCAATTGGCTATCCTTTAGGAACTATTTTTAAACAGCTATTTAAAACACCGCAGGCTTCGGTGTCACAGGGTATTGTTTCGGCAATACGAAACGATAACTGGGGGATTCAACACACGGCGGCATTAAATCCAGGCAATTCGGGGGGACCACTGTTAGATAAGTTCGGGAATGTTGTAGGGGTGAATGTCGGTTTGATTACCAACTCTACCGGTTTATTTTTTTCTATTCCCGTCAGTCGTGTAGTGACGTTTCTCAAGAAAAATGGCTTGAGTTCGATCTTACAAGCGAATGAATTATTAAGACATTCCCGATCTATTGAAAATAGTCTGTCGACCTATGAAGTGGGAAAATCCGTTGTCATTATTTCTGATGTAGGCGCTCGAATCAGTTCAAAGGGCCATTTTCTCGGTACCGCGCCGTTGGTGTTATCAATGGATACTCCTGCCAAGGTTCTGACGATCATCGGCTCTGACGGCTCACGAACTATTACCCTTCGTCGGAACACTCAGATACAAGATACATCGACAGTTAACGTGGTTTTAATGCCATTTGAAGGTGCCTTACGTTTTACATCAGATCCGGCGGGAGCTTCCGTTGTGGTTGACGGGACTCCTATAGGTGTAACGCCGGGTGAAAAAGAAATATCTGCAGGAACACACATAGTCCAGTTTTTTCTCGATGGGTATAAGTTTTCTGAAAAGTCGATTGTTGTAAGAAAGGGACAACTAACACGAGTTGCTTCGAACGGCTCTGTCCAGATTCCCTTTACGTTTTCGGAACCGCTCCCCTCAGGTACGACCTTTGACTTGACCAACGGTAGTCACAACATTCAGCTTGTCGATCCCCCAAAATTGACTCTATCGACAGGTGTGTGGCACATCGTTGTTTCTAATCCAGGACAATTGCGCAACATTAGTTTTGATCTCGATACGGAAAAATCGCCGCGTGAAATAAACGTTAAATCTTGGTTTGACCTAAGCAGTTTAGTCTTCACGGGGTCTTTAGAGGGCTGTACGGTAAAGATAGACGGTCAAAAACTTCTATCCCCGCAATTAGGTAAGTCTTACTCTGTTTCCGCCGGAACCACGCATACCATCATGATAGAGCGGCCGGACTACCATCGATTCACTGTGGACGTAAAATTGGAACCACAACAGACTAAGACAATAGTTGTAAATATGGTTCTGCTCCCTGAGGCTCAAAAAAGCCGCGATTTGTGGACCTCGGGACTTATGACCTGGGGGGGAGTGGGACTAATTGCTGGAGGGGTAGCTCTGGCAAGTCTTCCATCGGAACCAAATGTTGTCTCTGAAGTGGGGGCGGGGACGGCTATAACAGGACTAATCGTTACACTGATCGGTAGTATCTGGTTTAACTTGGCTTTAAATGAATAAGGAGGGTTTATGAAACGCCTTTGGTGCGTCATTTTATTTCTGGGGGGAGTCTCATTGTGGGCACAAAGTGCACCAGCGCTTGACCCACAGTTAGGTAGAATTGTCGTCTACTTCACTGGTTTTACCGGTATTGGTGGTGACTACGAAGTTCATATCGATAATTTGCCTCACCTTACCTTTAGCGGCATGGGGGGGCAAGCCGTGTTCGATGTTTCGCCTGGAGCACATCTGGTTCAAGTCGATGGATCGAAGGTTTTTGGGATGGAAGTTACCTTGCCCTTCACCTCGGTTTTCGGGGAATTAGGGGTTGACGTAGAACAAGGTAAAACTGTTTATGTTTCGGTATTTGAAGATAGTTTTGATATTCAAGGTGTCAAATTAGATGTTGATCCTGTAATGCTGACGTTGGTACGAAATAAACAAGGGGCAAGTGATACCAAGCTGAAAAAAGTGTCGTATCTGAATCTCGTTCAAGCTGGGGGCGCGAAATGAAGCCATTGAAATTTCTTCAAGGATTTGGCCTCCTTATGATATCCTTGGCATTTTTCTCCTGTTCGTCTTTGGGAACTCGAATTAACGACCTTTCCCTGGTGAAGGATAGTCAAAAAGCCTACTTGGTAGCACGACTCACAGTAAAACCTGAAGTTGCTAATCTCGAAAACCCAGAGATTATTGTTACTGATGCTTATAGCTTTATTAGTAAGTTAGAAATGCACGCTGCGGACATGGGTGCCGGTTCACCTATGGTATACTCTATCGAACCAGGAACCTACTTTATTCGTGTCGCTGCTGTTCAGAAGGGGAATTTCTTCACGCCTACGACGGTAAAGCTCTGGCCGCTTCCTTATCCACTTGAATTTGTTTTCACAGTAAAGCCTGGTCAGGTTGTTTATTTGGGAGATTATTCCTTTAGTGAAAGTGGTTTGTCGATTAATTATAACCTGGACAAAATAAAAGCTGAAGTAGGTTCAGTTCAACCCGAGTCGCAAGGCTTTGATTGGGTAAGTTTAGATCGTCCAATCCCCAGTTGGGCGAAGTAGTATTTTGCTAAAAACCACCGGTGATATATATTGCACCGGTGGTTGACTTAACCTTTGGCACGCCCATTAAATGGAGTTGCTCGAGGGTTTCCTGCGTCACAACATGTCAAAACTTCGAAAGATCTGCTTACTCTTTCAGCGCGGTAAGGCCCGGCTCTAACGGAACCTCGTGGCGAAACTCACGAGGTGTCATTCCCGTGGCACGGACAAAAACGCAATTTCTAAGACGGTTTTTTCGGGAGAGGTGAGCAGGAGGTTTTTCGCTTCGTCCAATCGCCAGGCGTTGACGTATTGCGTGTAGTTCACCCCCAAGACCTGATTGAGGAGCGCAGATAATTGCCGTGTTGTTAACCTTATGGTTTGTGCCAAGCGGGCCAAGGTGAGGTCTTTGTCACGAAAAAGCTTGTTCACTCGCATGACTTCTTCTAATTTCTGAAGCGTTCGGGGAAGATCAACTCCAAGAAGCGGCGCCGGATTAGGTTCTTTTTGTCGCGAAAGATCAGAAATCTTTGTGCTACATAGGGCGTGGTCAAAAGAAGCATGGCAACCAGTCCATAAAAGCTCCATGCGGTAGCAAAACAGAGGTTAAACAGCATAAACCGAGTTACCGGGGTGGCTTTTCGCCACAGTTGAACCACGGTTCTAACCAGAAAAAACACCTGAAAGAGGATGAACCAAGCAAAAATGAAATAGCCCAGGAGCAAATCCAGTTCTAAAGGAAGCGGCCCTGGGTGGCCTAGCCGGTACAACACATGCCCCGCCGTGAAGACACCAACAAAGACAAGACCAAGCCAGTGGTACCAGCGCAAAGCCCAGCGAGTGTCTGTGGAGGCACGGTAATAGAGGTACAACAGTGGGCCACAAACCATGTCGAGAAAGAAACCCAAAGTGGGGTCAAGCCCCTGCGCGCCTAGGGCGTGAAGCTGGTTAAGCGCTGAGAGGCCGAAGTCAAACGCGAGTTTTACGTCTATAAACTTTTCAGATTTAATCACAAACTTGCCGCGTTATAGTCTATATCACGCCCGAAATAAGCCACAAAGTTTTTGGTTTTGTGATTATATCTGAGCGTGAAGTAGACGATAACTCAGAGGCGTCGTTCCTCTAGCAATACTTTTTGAAGTTTTGTGCTTCAGTTAGCCTTTCTCGGGAACGCTTTGGGCAGTTTCACTTTGATGCCACCGGACGATGATTTTTGCGTAAAGGGACGAGAAGGGGACTTGGATAAAGAAGGCTAGGGCAATCGCAAGAACAACAAGGCTGGAGTTGCTTCCTGAACCCAGCAGCGGTACAGCAATTCCCAGGGCTAAAGCCAAATAGCGAACGGAAGTACCATAAACAACAGCAACACGGGTGGGGTAGGCCAGCCGCGAGGCCAAAAGTGTACTGAGGCCGAACATGAGTCCGTAGTACAACAGCAGAGGCGGCAAAAGTGTTAACACAAGGTCTGGCCTCTGAAGCAAAGCTTTATTCGTATTGAGGGCCATTATCAAAAATAAGACAGCCATCAGCCCTAACGAACTCAGGCCAGAAAACACAGGTTTAAGCTTTTTAAAGGCTTCGGGGCCTTTTTTGGCAACGAGAAAACGGCGGGTGACATCACCTAAAACAAGGGGAAGCACGATGACCAAGGCGACACGGGCCAGAATGAATAAGGGGCCTACCGTTAAAACCTTGCCGGCAAAAAGGGGCAAGGCCAGCGGGAGACCTACGACTACGACGACTAAGCTGGCGGCTATAATCGAGAGGGCTACCTTAAGGTTGCCGTGCGAGAGTTCGGTCCAAGTTGCCGTCATGCCGCTGGTCGGAACAAGCGAAATCAGCATCAAACCAAGCGCCAGGTAGGGTTGGTTCGCCAAAAAAACTTGAGAAAGTCCCCAGGCAAGGGCGGGCGATACGATAAAATTGAGAAATAACGCCAAGCCGACCGGTGCCTTATGTCGTGGTAATTCCGCTAAGTCTTCTAGACGCAGGTTGATAAACATGGGGTAGATCATCAAAAACGAAGCGGTGGCGCAAATGCCAACGTTAAAGGGAATTCCCCCTCCTTGGCCGCTGACCAATAGTCCAAGAAGCATTACCGTAAAGATTCCCCACGTCAGGTGACGGTTAAGGAAAGTCAAAAAGCTTCGAAAGATAGACATCAATGTCCTCCTGTCCTTGTTATATTGTAAAAAACATATATTGTAAACTACTAATAATCAAAAAAGGACAGGAGGAGCTTTTACTCGCGGGGTTCTGACTTTTGGCGTTCCAGATAGGCTTTGAAAGCCTGCTCTCCTTCTTCTTTCCAGAAGCTGTGGTAGTGGCGCCATTCCTCACGTCCCCAGCCCGGACGTCCCCAAGGGCCAAAAGCCTGACGATGGCGTGGTCCGCCAAAACCTAGCAGGATTTTGGCAAGAACAAGAAGGCCCATCGCCTGAAAAAAGGTGAGACTCTTCCACCCGATCACAGGGGGAATCACAGTGTTCCAGAGGAACTGGGTCAGGGCAGAAAAGACCACCAAGGCCGCCACAATAAGTAAAGCGATCCCAGCTCCCCGGGCAAAGCGCCGGGCTGGGGGCATGGTATGTCGACGAAAAAAAGTATGCATAAGGTTCTCCTGGCTAAAAAAGCCGCTTAAGATTTTTGCGCAAAGTTTTCACAGCCCTATGTTTACGTGACAGCAACGTCCCTAAAGGTTCGTCCCAAAGGTCGGCAAGTTCTTCAAACGTCCAGCCTTCGATTTCGGTGGCGATCAAAACTGCCTTTTGCGAACTCGGCAACTCGTCGATCGCCGACCACAGGGCCCGTTCTCGCTCTTGCGTTTCAAGTGACGATACCTGGTCGCTCTGGGTATCGGCGACTAGCTCGGCCCACTCGGTAGCAAGCTCCTCCTCTTGAGAAGCCTTTCTACGAAACCAGTCGCGAACCCTGTTGGCTACGGCGATATAAACATAGCCCGCCAAATTCTCAATCGGGTCGAGGTTGGCTTCCCACAGTTTGACAAAGGCATCTTGGACTAAGTCCTCGGCCTCGGTTTTACGCTGGCTGAGCCGTCCTTTGACGGTACGAACAAGGGCGCCTCTTTCGCGTTCGTAAAGAGCGGTCAGCTTTTGTTTCTGCGGGTTTAGGTCTGTGATTTTACGCATTCACTAAATACGACGGTGGGCCAGCCAACTTATTGCATTTTTAGGAAATTTCTTTTGAGGAGGGTGCCAAAAGAATCCCGAACTCCTCAAGGGCACTCTCGGTTTGCCCCGAACAGCGTAAAGAAAATTTCTCGCCGATACGCACGATGGCTCGTCGTTCGCCGTCAACCCAAAGTTCGTCAGCAGTCAACCACTGGTCGGCGCGGTGCGGGTTCATTGCAACGATCGTTTGCCCCTCACGCAGTGTATTCAACGCACGGCAGACGGCATCGTTGGCTTCTAGGCGTTCAACTAAGCCTAACAAACGGCGGTCTTGTAGGCTATTGCGGTGAGGTTGACCCCGAAGCTGCCCGTCGGCATCGGTTTTACGGTCGGTTTGAAAATAAAATCCTGTGGAATATTCGCGGCGACTGAGAAGTTGTAGTTCCTCAAGAACTTCCAGATCGGGGGCTTGAGCCACCAGAGCGCGGTCTAAGGCATGGCGGTAAACCCGGGTAGCAGACGCTGTGTACCAGGCGCTTTTCATCCGGCCTTCAATTTTGAACGAGTTAACTCCCGCTTCAAGGAGTTCCTGAACATGAGCTGCCATGTTCAGGTCTCGAGAACTAAGGATGGCCGTACCGTAAGCGTCTTGTTCAAGAGGTAATGAGACCTCAGGACGTGATTGTTCTGTGAGGGCAAATTCCCAGCGGCAAACCTGCGAGCAGTCGCCTCGGTTGGCGTCACGAACACCGCCTGCTTTGGGGTGCTCTGTCGAAAAATAGTTCGACAAAAGGCAACGACCCGAGTAGCTGATGCACATGGCCCCATGAACAAAGGCTTCGAGTTCCAGGCTAACGGCGTCACGAAGCCCTCGAATCGCATCCAACGAAAGCTCCCGTGCCAAGACGAGCCTTTGAACCCCTAAGCGTTCGTAAAAACGGGCAGTCCACGAATTGGTAGTATTGGCTTGTGTACTGACGTGAACAGCGAGGTCGGGGTAGTTCGTACGGACCCAATCCAAAAGACCAAGGTCGGCAATGATGATCCCGTCAAAACCAAGGGGGGCTAGCTCCGCCATGAACTCTTGAAACGGCGGTAGGTCCTCATCGTGGGCTAACAAGTTTGCGGCAAGATAGACTTGCTTTCCGTGTGCATGCGCCCAAGTTAGGCCTTCGGTAAAATCTTGATAGGTCAGCTCATCGGCTCTGGCCCGGAGGGAAAACCTGGGAGCCCCGACATATACGGCGTCGGCGCCGTAGGCAAAGGCGTACTTAAGCTTTTCAAGATTGCCCGCAGGTGATAAAAGCTCGGGTGTTGAGTTAACAAAAAACGATTTCACGTCTTTACCCTAGGGAATGACTCCCCCTAGGTCAAGAGACTTGCCAAAAAAGTAGAAAAAAAGCCCCCGTTCGGGGGCTTTGGCTTAGAGCTCGTGGGTTAGAGTGTGCGGGCAGCTTCTTCGTTGAACATGATCGCTTTTTCAGTTTCCATGTCAAAGAAGTGCGCTTTTTCAAGGTTGGGAACAAAGTGGGCCACATCACCAACGTGGAATTGAAAGTTGGGATCTACAGTGGCAACCATCTGATGGTTCTGAGTTCCGACATAGAGGTGGATTTCGGCACCGAGGGGCTCAACCACTTCAATGTTGGTACTCATGTCGTTTTTTGCACCGGCCTGAGGCTGGTACATTAGGTTCTCGGGGCGGATACCGAAGAGAATCTGCTTGCCAACGTAGGGGCGGAGGCCTTCGGCCTGGGCACCCTCGACGGTCAGGCTAAAAGAACCTTCTTCCAGCGTGACTTTGCCGTTTTTATCCACAACATCCACGGTCATAATATTCATGGGAGGAGATCCAATGAAGCCGGCCACGAAGCGGTTGATGGGGTGGTTGTAAAGACCTAAGGGAGTTCCGATTTGCTGAATCAAGCCATCTTTCAGAACAACGATCTTGTCGCCCATGGTCATAGCCTCGACTTGGTCGTGGGTAACGTAGATCATGGTCGCCTGCAGGCGGGTGTGCAGAGCCGAAATTTCGGCACGCATCTGAACACGGAGCTTGGCGTCCAGGTTGGACAAGGGTTCGTCAAAAAGGAATACCTTGGGCTTGCGGACGATGGCGCGACCGACAGCCACACGTTGACGCTGACCACCGGACAGAGCCTTGGGCTTGCGGTCGAGCAGAGCTTCGATATCCAAAATCTGAGCAGCCTCTTTAACGCGGTTCTGAATTTCTTGTTGGGGGTACTTGCGGATGCGCAGACCAAAGGCCATGTTCTCGAACACGGTCATGTGGGGGTACAAAGCGTAGTTTTGGAAAACCATTGCAATGTCACGGTCTTTCGGAGCTAGATCGTTGACGACCTTTCCGTCAATGTAGAGTTCACCACCCGAAATGTCTTCCAGGCCGGCAATCATACGAAGGGTCGTGGTTTTGCCACAGCCCGAAGGACCGACGAAAACGCAGAATTCTTTGTCGTTGATGTGAATGTTCACACTATCGACGGCTTTGACATCACCTTCGTAAAGCTTGGTGATGTTCTTGAGAACGACTTCAGCCATTCAAGGCCTCCATTGAGGTTAGTTTAGAGTTTCATTGTGGGGGCAAACTGATAAACTGTCAACGCCCACAAAAAGTTATTGCGGAGCTGACTCTTATTGCGGAGCTGACTCGCGGTACCAGCGTTCGACTTCATCGTTGAGATTTTGTTTATGGTCACCTAAAAGTCGTTGATTGAGCCACGGCGAGAGCACTTTTTGTTTCAGCTGGGCCCATTCGACGGGCCGAGGGGGCGGAAAGCTCAGCAAGGACGGAGGCGGCACGCGACCGGTTAAGTCGGGGTACAAACGAGGCAGCACCTGATCATTCACCTTGATTAACGAATCTAAGCCCGAGGCCAAGCCAAACCCCCGAGTGTCCTTGGCATACGTTGCTAAGGCAAGCTCTTTTTGTGTTTTCTCTTGAAAATACCAGGTCAAAAAGGCCTGGGCGGCCGCTCGGGTTACCGCGCTTGAAGGAATACCGGCCCAGACGATGCTATCTTCGGCGGGAATACCCTGTCCGTCGTCTGGGTAGCGAAATTCCAAGCCCTGACGTTCGTATTCCGGAAGAGTTAAAAAACTTTTAAGTGTTGAAGCGGTAAAGAGTTCTCGTCCCACTTGGAGCATTTGCAAAGGGTTACTCTCTTGGTATTTTCGGGTAAAGTCTTTTTCGCGCGAGAGGTCTAAGCCTTGAATCCAGGTTTGAAGACTGGTCACACCAGAGTTGAGCCTGCCCTGATCCCAAGACAGACGTCCCCGAAAGTCTTCGCCGAACGAAACCCCCTCGGCTTCAAGTGCTGTTAGAGCAAAGTTGTCCCAACGCGGCGAAAAGGCAAACCGATTAAAACCCGGGGGCGCAGAGGTGTCAAATTTTTTGCTATACGCTTGAACGGCCGAAAAGGACAAAACTAATCCGTCCGGGTTGTCCAAGGCGCCTCGGCGAAAGACAAGGATGGGCAGGTCGAAACTCAACGGAAGGAGCAGGGGAGTATCACCCTCAGAGCCAGACTCTAGGAGTTGTGGGTAAAATTGTGCTTTGGTAATTCCGCCTCGGTCAAAAAGAAAGGACAAGGAAGTCAGGTTGCTACGCACCTCTTTGCTATTCAGCCCACGGGCAATAACCAAATCGGCTTTGGGGCCGGGGGTAAGGAGCTGGCGGGCAGGGTGGGCCTGGTATTCGAGCAAAATTTGCCATTGATTTTGTTCAGCATTGAACTTGGCGACGTAGCCGGCGACGTCAGGGATATTGGTCCATAAAGTAGAAACATGGGTGGAGGCTTGGCAAGAAGTTGCTAAAACCAGAATTAAGCCCCACCACAGAAGCCGAAAGTCAGGCTTTTTCATGCCGAAAACAACCGTGAGGCCACCGAGAAGATCGTCGTGTACAGCTCGGTCAAATCCCGGTTGTCGACCGATGAGTAGGCGATGCGCAAATAGCGGCCCTGAAGGGCTATGGTCCCTACGCCTTCTGTTCGCAGAAGTTCTTTTCGTAAAACTTCGGCATCGCCTTTCAGAAGTTCAAACGTCATAAAATAGCCTGAATTAAAGGGCAGGGGCCGTAAAACGGCAGGAGCGGTTGCTACCAGGGCCCTTACCGACCGGTAACGCTCTTCTAAGACTTTGGCGAATTTATCTTTGATCCCGTGATACACCAAGCTTGACAGCTCTTTGTAGAGGAGTGTCTGTCCGACACGACTAGAATTGGACATCACGGTACGAATGGTCCCCAAGATCTTTTGGTCAAGGGCCGAAAAGTGTTCTGAGGTTAAACCCTTGGCGGCCAGCGTCAAAAAGGCGACGCGAAAGCCCCAAACGTAGTCTTCTTTGGTAGCACCATCAAGCTTTACCGCCAACAGGTTTTCATGAGCATTGTAGAGGAGGTTGAAGAGAGAATGCTTGTAAACCTCCTTTTCATAAAAGAGGCCAAAATAAGCGTCATCAAAAAATACCACAAGATTTAGGCCTTCGGCGGCAAGAGCGGTAAGCTGACCCGCTAAGTCTTGCGCCTCGGAGGCAGTTGGCGTATAACCGGTGGGATTGTGGGGAAAGTTCAAGACCAGGACTGCCTTATTGCGGCGGGCGTTCGTCCTTAGGGTGTCGACAATTCCTTTGACATTGAGTTTGTTTTCGGGAGTAAACAGCGAAAACGTCACACAGTGGGCTTGGGCTCTGGTGTCAAAGATAAGCGGGTAGTTGTCCCAGCACAGGTCTGAAAAGACAACACAGTCGTCTTCATCGATAAAAAGATCGGCCGCCAACGAGATTCCTGCGGTGATACCGGGAACCACGGCCGGCAGAGACAGCTGGTCTTCGCTCAGCTGGGGGTTTTTGGCGAGCAGTGAGGTTTTCCAAAGCGTCCTAAGGCGGGCGTCACCACCCGTGGGGGCGTAATCGGTGGCCTCGGAGGGCGACAGTCGCGGAAGGTTGTCTTGAATGGTGGGCAAAATCATAGGTTCGCCATCGGTCATGGCTATCCCCACCGTGGCATTAAAAGTGGTCGCGGATTTTTTCGCCTCGGCGGATTGAGCGACAATGCCGCGCGGAAAGTAAATGCGCCGGCCGAACTTGGTCAGCGTGCGACCCACAACCGTGGGCGCTAAAAGGGCATTAAGTTCTTCAGCGAGGGGGTGCATGTTTTTTTCCTAACAGTTTCCCCCTCCCTTGTCAATTGACAGCCAGCCACTCCTTAGCTGATGATAGAGAGAGATATTATGGCAAAAGCCACGACGCAAAAGTCCAATCCTAAGTCCGATCAGCCCCTTGGGTGGTTTGATCGCGTCCTCTCGCTTCTGGGCATGGAGCCCGATCCTGAACGGGAAAAAAAGGCTCTTTTAAAAGATTTAAAGAATCAGCTCAAAAAATCGCACGGAAAGTTTGTCAAAATGCCCGATCAGGTGGATGTAGGGCTCGCCAAATTTTTTTATGAGGTCTACGGTGTCATTGGCTCTGCCCAGACGTTGCTACAGAATGCCGCGACCTCGCAAGCCTTAAAAATGATCTTTATTGAGCAGGTGCTGACCGCCAGTCAAAAGGCCCTGCAAGAAGAGCTGACCGAAGCCGGTATTCGTGAGCTGGCAAAAGCCTTGCCCCACGAACAACTTCTTGACCGCGTTCGCACAAGCCTGGTGGATTACACCGCCGCTTTAGAGATCGAAACTCAAAAAAAGATCGATACGCAGTACAACCTCTTTTTGATCTTTATCGATTTTATAACGTTCAACTTCTATTTTTTGCTTAAAAAGTTTGATTCGATGCTCCCCGAACGAGATTTTGGGTACCTGCCTCGGTTTGAGTCGATTAACGGCGAGTACGTGGTAGAAGACCTCAAAGATTTTTTAACGGTAAGCGGTCCGCTTTCGGCCTCGGCCGACTGGGATGGGCTTTTTGATGTGTTGAAATCTTACAAGAACTTGGAAGTCCTCAGTCGCCCTGGCTGGAAAAAGTTTTTGACTTCTCTGGCGGCGATTCGGCGTTCTGGCATCCTGCTACAGATCATTCAGTATATGGGAAAAGACCCCTACTACCAACCAAAGTCGGAATTCCCCTCGGAACGAATCGTTGAGGCCTACTTAACGCAAGTAAAAAATCAAGCCGAATCGGTTTTGGCCAAAATTGCCGAAGAGCGGCGTAACGATAAACTCAACAATTTAATTCAGCTAGTTTTTGGCACCACAGGCATCAGCCGAACTAAGAACTACACTGAGAAAGCCAATATAGGCTTCTCGAAGAAACGGGTGTCTGGCTACCTCTTTGTTGAACCGTTGAATTACCTGAAGGCTTTTCTTTTAGATTTTTACAAACGCGATATTCGAGAACTCGTGAACTTGCTCCTTGTCAAAGGACAATGGATGTCTAATGCTATGGCACAACCGATGTCCGAGTCGTTTCACAGGCTTATGGAAGTCTCCGATAACCTCTCTACCTTTGATGAATCGTTGGCGGAGGATGCCGAACGAGGGCAAAAGCTCAAGGTTCTTCTTACCCGCTCGGATAAAGACCAAAATGCGATGATTTCATTGAAGCAACAGCTGAAAGATATCAATAGTGGGGCCCGCGCTATTATCACCGAGGCCGCGACCCACCTGGTAATCATCGGCAAGCACATCAAGATGGCCATTGACGATCACGCGAAAAGCAAGCATGAACTTATCCTCAACTGGAAGTCGCTTGAGGCCTCGACTGATCGCAAACTGCACGATTGGATGACCGATACCTATAAACTCATCTATAACTTCGTTCAACTGATGCAGTTTTTTGTTAAAGAGCGTCCTGTTCAGGAGTAGTCAATACCGTTCGCTGAAAAGTGCGGGTCAGAAGCTGGTGGCCTTCAATCCAGGATAGTTCTAGCTCGGGTTGCTGAAGGGCTTCCCAAATCTGAGGAAAATTTTGGCCCGTAGCCTTGACCCCGTTGACAGCTGTGACCTGTGAGCCAAGCGCGGGTAAGCCTGTGAGGCCGGGAAGAACTTCAGAAACAATGACTGTCCAGCCGCCTTCAATAAGATAAAGTCCCAAGCCAAAACCGTACGAGGCGGTTTTGGCTTCCAGCCACTGTTGGTTCGGTTTGACCAAAAATACAGGGGCCTGGTTAGCCGTTTGTCCAAAAAAACCGCACCAGTCGGTACCTCGAAAAAAGCTAAACCCAAGACGGCCGGCGAAAGCGCCCTCTGGCTCGTCCAGCACAGGAAGAACTGGCCAGCTTAGCGGCCCCAGTTGTAGCGGAGGGCTCGAATACAGCGAAAGACGCCAGGTATCGCCACTGGGGGCAATGCCTTTGACTGGTATGGGGGCAGAACCCCCTGCACCTTGGAGCCGCGCAAAGCTCGAGCCGTTGCCGGTATCCAGCAAAAAGCGAGCAGGTTGACCAGCGAGGTTTCCCTCAAGCACTAAAGATGTGCCGGCCCCTTGGCGTTCTACCAGGGAACAAGGCAGGGCTACCCCATGAAAGGGCGGCTTCTGGAGACTGATCGTCAAGGTGTGGGCGGCCGCTTTCCAGCTCAACCAGTGTTGGGCTAGAGCGTCTGCTCCTAAGACCAGGGCGCGAGGGTAATCCCGTCCAGCACTGCGGAACCGGCCTATTCTTAGGGTTAGCGCCGAAAAGGTCTCAGTCCCCAACGTTAAGTTCTGAAAGGTCATCGCATGAGAGTTGCTGTTTGTCGGTGTTCCCACTAGCTTAAGAAAACGCTGGGCCTCTTCGGCGGGATAAATATAACTGAAGGGAGAGCCCGTATCGGCTATGACCAAGAACTTTTGACCAGAAAAGGTGACAAACCCCGCCGCCAGGTAGGGCGGAGCCCCTGGCTCCCACGTCAGAGTAAGGTTTTGCGGGTTCGCGCTCGGCGGCATAGGGGTCGGTACGCTTTGAGAAAGGGTAGGGTGGCTAACAGTAGTAGCACACGAGCTAACTAAAAGGGTGCCTAAAAAGGCGAGCAAAAAAACTTTCATGGAAGACTCATTATAAAGAAAAAAGGCGCATCTTGTGTAGATGCGCCACTCGCTTCGTCATGCCAGGACAT
>JAJXVP010000314.1 GCA_021782055.1 bacterium
TTCAAAAACGACGTCAAGAAAGACGTATTGTCGAAACCGTTTACCCTGCCTCCGAAGCGGAAGCGGGGACAGTGGCTTTGGCCTGGCTTACCGAAGATGTTTTAGATTTTCAAACCATTTTGGTTCTCGAGGTTCTTACGGAGGCGCTTCTTGGTGACGGCGGCATCCTTCAGAAAGCTTTGTTAGAAGCCGGCCTTGGAGAGGATTTATCCCCGGTCAGCGGGTTAGAAACCGAATTGCGTGAGGTCGTCTTTGCTGTGGGAATGCGGGGAGTTCCTGCAGAACGGGCAACTCAGTGGGAAACCTTTGTGTTAGATCAGCTTTCGGTGTTGGCACAGGAAGGCTTGCCTCAAGAATTGCTCGAATCTGTCATTGCAAGCTATGAGTTCTCGTTGCGTGAGCTTCGTGCGGGAGGAATGGGGCTAAGATACCTACGCCGCTTGATGCGCACCTGGCTTCATGGTGCTTCTCCTCGCGATAGCCTGATTTTGGCGGAACGCCTTGAGTTACTCAAAGACCAAGTTCGTCAAGGATTGCCTGTTTTTCAACAGGTGCTGAAAAAGTATTTGTTAGACAATCACCACCGTACGTTGGTGATCTGTCGACCTGATCCCGCAGTGTTTCAACAAGATGAGGAGGGTGAAAAGGAACAGCTGGCAGAACTCCGCATGAAGTTGACCGAAACGGAAATTGAACAATTAAAAGCAGAGCAAGAAGAGGTGCGGCAATTTCAAGAGCTGCCTGATTCTCCTCAGGCAGTAGCTACTTTGCCTAGTTTGACCTTGCGAGATATTCCCCGAAAGGTGGATATACCGGTTTCTTCTTGGGAAACGCAACAGCCTTTTCCGTTCTGGGTACATGAAACCTTCACCAACGAAATTGCGTATGCTGATGTTGGGTTTGACTTGAGTCATCTTTCTGCTGACGATTGGCTTCTTCTTCCCTTCTGGCTTCGCTGTCTAGACAGCTTAGGGACAAAAGAGCTTTCGTACGACCTTCTAGCCAGGCAATTGGCGTTGTTGACAGGTGGCTTTTCTGCGCGAGCTACAGCCGATCGTCCCTTAGGGCATCGCGCCGAAGAACGTCGTCTTTGGATGCGCTTGCGCATGCTGGATGAAAAAATTGAGGAGGCCTTTGGCCTGATCGAAACGTTGCTCAGAACGTTGGCGTGGGAAAACGAAAGTCGGCTAAAAGATTTGCTTTTAGAAATGGTGAATGATTGGAATTCAGCTTTAGTGCCCCGTGGACATGTTTTTGCCTCGTACCGCAGTTCGGCCGGGTTTTCTCCCTCGACGCAGATCACAGAATGGACCGGGGGGTTAAGTCAGCTCGATTACTTAAATAATCTCGATTTGACCCCTTCGGGAGTGTCACGTCTGGGTCAGCAATGTGAAAATCTTACAAAGCGCATCTTGAGTATAAGCCACGCGGTGGGTGGGGTTACCGGTAGTCGAAACGCTATCAATCGTATGCTCAAGCGCTTTCAGGCCTGGCCTGAGTTGTTTCCCGAGCGACCTCAGACGAGTCTCGTAGACTTTCCTCGCTTTTCTTCTGATCAGACCCGAAGGGGCATTCCCAGCACCGTTGGGTTTCATTCGCTAACTTTGCCAGCATCGAGGTTCGGAGAGGTGGGTCATGAAGCCGAGTTGGTTTTGGGCCACCTTTTGCAGACTGGGGTATTATGGGAAGAAATTCGGATGAAAGGTGGGGCGTATGGAGTTTTTGCTTCACAAAGCTCGTTAGAAGGACTGCTTACTTTGGCCACCTTCCGTGACCCTCGTGAGCAAGAATCTTTTGCGGCGTTCCGGTTTGGACTGGAGTTTTATCGGGATCATCCCCTTGAGCAACAAGACCTGTCGAATGCCATTTTAGGGGCGATTAGCGGTGACCTGGCTCCACGTTCGCCTTCGGAGCGAGGTTTTCTGGGGCTTCAGCGTTCGTTGTTAGGAATTTCAGACGGCCTACGACAACAAAAACGTGACCGGATGAAGGCCCTTAAACCGAAGGATATACGAAAAGCTGCCGAACGCTTGTTAAACGCCTGGGATCAAGGGGCGAAGTTTTCCTTGGTACCTCAGACCAGCGACAAGAGTGTACCCCCGGTTGAAGTCCAGGCCCAATGACGGTAAGATAACGACTGAGGAGTGGTAGTTATGTATAAAATTGTCCTGATGCGCCACGGCGAAAGCTTGTGGAACCAGAAAAACCTTTTTACAGGCTGGGTGGATGTTGATCTGGCTCCCGCCGGCGTGCAGGAGGCTGTTGAAGCAGGCGACATTCTTAAGAAAGAGGGCTATGTCTTTGATTTAGCTTACAGCTCAATGCTTCGTCGAGCCAATAAGACGCTCAATACGGTTTTGGACCAGATGGACCTTTTGTGGATTCCCGTCAAGAAAACTTGGCGTTTGAACGAACGGCATTATGGAGCCCTCCAGGGACTCGATAAGGCTGAAACTTTGGCCAAGTATGGTGATGAGCTGTTTAAACAGTGGCGACGTTCCTATGATGTTCCGCCTCCGGCCCTTGAGAAATCTAGTGCCATGTACCCGGCTAAAGATCCCCGCTACGCCGATATTCCCGCCGATGAAGTCCCTGCCACCGAGTGTCTCAAAGATTGTGTGGCTCGCGTGCTTCCGTACTGGCAGGTCGAAATTGCCCCTCAGATCCTCTCGGGAAAAAAGATCATCATCGGTGCGCATGGTAACTCTCTTCGGGCGCTGCTTAAATACCTTAAAAACATTTCAGAAAAAGACATTGCAGAACTCAATATTCCCACTGCCGTTCCGTTGGTTGTGGAGCTGGATGAAAATCTGCACTATGTTCGTGATTACTACTTAGGTGATCAAGCCAAGATTCAGGCTAAAATCGCTGGTGTTGCCGCTCAAGGACAAAAGAAGTAATTTTATTCCGTCGGTTTGATCTCAAGCCGACGGAATCTTCTTGCCTTAACGTAAAATTTTTCGGAACTTTGTTCCATGAAAGCGATTCTTACTGTTCTACTCGTTATTTTTCTTGATCTGCTCGGTTTCAGCTTTATTATCCCCTTTTTACCTGATTATGTGGCCCATTTGGGGGGCTCTCCGTTATGGTTTAGCTGGATTCTGGGGGCCTATTCCATTGGTCAGTTTATCATGGCGCCGGTTTGGGGCCGCTGGTCTGATAAAGTTGGCCGCAAACCAGTTCTTTTGATCAGTACTCTGGGAAGTACCTTGGCTTGGACCTCGTTGGCCTTGGTTCACTCTTTGGTTTTTTTGCTCATCATACGCTTCATTGCAGGTTTGATGAGTGCCAATTTTACTGTTGCGCAATCCTATATTGTGGACGTCTCCCCGCCAGAAAAAAGAACAGCCAATTTGGGCCTGACAGGAATGGCCTTTGGTGTGGGGTTTATCTTGGGCCCGCCCTCGGGCGGCTTTTTATACCTGTTAGGGCCCTCGGCACCCTTTTGGGGTTCAGCTCTTTTAGCCGCTTCGGCTTTGACCTTAGTCATTATT
>JAJXVP010000315.1 GCA_021782055.1 bacterium
AGAATTTCGCTGACGGTGAGGTTGAGGCGGCTAAAGAGGCGAAAGTCGAGGCGGTGGTCGATAAAGTAGGTGGTCGAGGCCGGCATATAGGTGGCCCCAGCGTTGTTATTGGCACTGGCTTGCTGATCGAACGGGGTAGTTTTGTAGTAGCCCCCGTAGTAGGTCTGTCCCGGCGTGATGGCGTAGTCTGAAAAGGGGATCACCAAAAAATTGTAGGTAAAGCCCTTCCACCAGGTCGAAAAGCCCAACTGATCGACCGTGCCCAAAGCGGTCGAAAGGGCGGCGTTGGAAAAGCCCGCTTGGGTGCCTACCTTGCCTCGAAGAAAGCGCACATCCCAATGGTCGCCGCCGAACACCATACCTGCGGTATCCGGCCACATCCACTCCAGCTCCGAGCCGGACAGGGGGATGTTCGAAACGGGTTGAAGCTGATCAAGGTCAGTGAAGTAGTCTTTTTTCAAATCGAGATCAAAGCCTGCCCAGACCCAATTACCTACGCTGGCTTCGAGTTTTATGTCGTACAAATTGGGCCTGGTGTTGTAACCGTCATACCAGGGGAGCAAGGTCCCCAGCGAGGCAAAGCCCTGGGGGTTGAAATCTTGCATGATGCGAGCTGAAAAGGCACCCTCGTGATACGTTTGAGGGCGACCCTCGATGGTCGTGCGGATCGCGGCGGCTAACTGGGCCTCGCCTCGGTCAAAGCGTGTTGAATCTAAAAGGCTCAGCTCCCACAAAATTTGACGTATGGTTGAAGGCGCAAACCGCGTCGGTAAGGTTTGCCCCTGCGAGGCGAATAAATCGGCCAACCACCCATAAACAGGAGAATCGGCGGCGACGGGGCGTTCAAGGTTTTGCGCCGATTCTTGAGATGCCTCTTGGGCTGTTAGGGGCGCAACTCCGCACAAAACTCCGCCGAGAACAAAAAGGGTGAAGGCAATGAGTGGTTTTCGCATGGCGGCGTCTAACTTAACATAAGGTGATTCCTGGCGCAACTCTAGGTGTACAGATCAAAAAGCGCTTGGGCGCCCCGAGCAATTAAATCGCCGTGAACCTGGGGGTCAACCTCGTTTAAAGGAAGGCTTGCGCGCTCACGTTGCCCGGCTTCGCGCCAGGTCGTGTCCCATTTTTTGACTCGCAGGGGAAAAAGCACCAAATTATCGGTTCCCGCGTCGCGTTGAAACGGTAAAAGTAGCGGGTGGCCCACCAAGCTTCCGTGAAGTCCGGCCTCTTCATGCCCTTCCATAACCGCCACTTGCGCTGGCGTCAGGCCTTTTTCGGGTTGCCCCTTGGGAAAAATCCAGCGTGCTGAACCGCGAGTTGTTTCGGAACCACGGGTAGAAATGATAATGAGCTCAGTTTGTGCCCCTTTTTGGCGAAACGGAAGGGCTCCATACGCCCAAGTTACCGAGGCCTCTGCTGATAGGGGAATGGTCGGTTGCGGCTGTCCTAGAGCCTGTTCTTTAAACCGAGGATCGAACGTTACTTCATAGCCAAACTGACGCGGTGGTCGAAATTGTCGTGCTTTTTCACGTGAAGCGAAACTCACCACGGCAGTTCTCAAACCAGCCAAGGGTCCGTCGTATAAAAAAAGTTCCCCCGCTAGCTTTTTTCCCGAAGGGAGAAGTTTTTCTAGGGGAGCACAGCGCCGCACCAGACGGTCGGGGGCTTGTTCCCACAACTCGGTTGACGCCGCTTGGTCCAGCGGAATCGTGGTGCGTGGCAAAGTCTGGTTCTGCTGAAGTCGCAACTCAAGGGAGCCCTCGGGAGAGTTTTTCTTGAGCAGGTGCAAAGCCCAGAGGCCCGTATTTGGCAAAAAGGCTAACTCTTCGGACCAGCAAAACTTGTCAGCGGGCAAGCCACCGTTCCACAAAAAGGATCGCTCATAACTCATGGGGTGTCTCCGGGTCAGGGCTTTGCTTTTCGGGCTTTTGCTGAGCGGACTCTAGGCTCTTTAAAACGGTAAAAACTTTACGAAGTCGGGGGGAGGCCAGCCTCAGCAGGGCTTTATGAACCTGCCATTGCATTTGGCGGGCTTCGGCCCACAAGGTACCCCAAAGAACGCCACGGGGCAGGGGGGCTAACGCAGACTTTTTGGCCTCTAGCTCGCGGCTGACGCGATGTAAAATCACAGAAAGGTCTTGGAAAGCCCCAAGTCGGTCTTGCAATGACCGGATTTCTTTAACGAGCCCGGCATAAACCCTGGGTGGGCACCAATAGCTCAGCATCTCTAAGCTATAACGGCCTTTTTTGAGCTGGATCCGAGACTGGTGAAGTTGTTCTGCGGTTGGGGAAGGGCCCAGTGCGCGAGGAATTTTCCGTAGCTTGGCAAGCCGCGCTAAGAGTGGCAAGGCTGCCACCTCGATGGCGGGACCAGGTACCGACAAGCTGTCGAGGGCCAGCGTGAATTCTTGGACAACGGTTTGGTAGCTTTCGGATTTAAGCCACCTTTTCCACGAACGAGTCTCTATTTGCCGTTGCTTTTCGAGCGCCGCTTTCCATAGCGTCCAGTCATTAGCAAATTCGGGCGGGAGTAAGCGAGTAAAGCTTTCCCAACTGATCAAAAGAACATCAAGATCCCGTAACTCGTTGCTCGGGCGCATGAGCTGTTGAAGGTGTTGCGACAAACCTTTGAGCGACGGGCCGAAGAGCTTTTGTCCCAGGCGAACAATCGACCGAGCGCGCCTGAGTCGTGTACGGTACTGATGCAAACACTCGGTGTCAACGTCGTTCGCCATGCCCTTTTCGTATTGGCGAGCCAGCGTAAACTCTTGGCGAAGGCGGGCTACAAAGTAAGTGAGTGCGCTTTCGCCTGCGGCTGGTTGCCGCCCGCTCGGCCAGACAAAGCTATGACGCAAGGGGGCAACAAGAGCCGTTCCCCTGTCGATGACGCGTTCTAATTCGTGGGCTAAGGTCTCGATGATGGCTGGAGCTAACGGGTCATCCGTTTCACCCAAAGCTAAAAAGGTTCCGTGGCGGCTGTGGGTTAGCCAACCCTGCAAAGATCGCGTTGAACCTGTTGAAAACCGTACTTCTTGAACCGTTAAGTGAGCTTTGGCCCATAAGACGGGGCTTTGAAGGCCAAAATCTGACCAAGAACCGGGTAAGGGGCGCCACGAAGGGGGTTGAACAAGCAGTGGCTCGGAGGTTTCGTTGCGCACCCAGGCTTTGCCGTCTTTTCCCCACCGGCCGTCATAGGTATCCCAGAACTCCCAGGTTTCGGCCTGAGCGGGGCCTAAAACTCCGGGGTACCTTAAAAAAAAGACTTCAAGAAAATGGGCAAGAGAACGATTGCTCCTAAGGCGAAAAACTTCATCCGGCATGCTGAACTCCTGGTCTGGGGCCGCAGGCACTGACTTTGCGGCGACCTTGATACAGCGATTATGCCAAGCAAGGTCGAACCTGCCCAGGTGTTAGACAATTCTTAATAAAAGTTTGACGAAATCCTCACAGATCCTGCATGGAAGAGAAGAATACTCCC
>JAJXVP010000316.1 GCA_021782055.1 bacterium
GCGCGAGTTCCGAACTTTTCGACGAAGGCGGCAAAAAAGGCTACAAATTCTGGAAGTCAGAACCCGACAAGCTGTACTCGGCCCAGGACATGGTGGCCAAGTACAAGAAATGGGTGGACGCCTATCCGATCATCTCGATCGAAGACCCCCTGGACCAGAACGATTGGGACGGCTACGTGGCCATGACCAAGGAATTGGGTCACAAGATTCAAATTGTCGGCGACGACTTCTTTGTTACCAACCCCAAACGCCTTGCCACCGGCATCGAGAAGGGAGCTTGTAACTCCATCCTCGTCAAGGTCAACCAGATTGGTACCTTAACCGAGACCTTCGAAGCTGTGGAAATGGCCAAGAAAGCCAACTACACGTCGATCATTTCGCACCGCTCGGGTGAAACCGAAGACGCGACCATTGCCGACCTCGCTGTCGCCTGGGGCATGGGCCAGATCAAGACCGGTTCGATGAGCCGCACCGACCGCATCGCCAAGTACAACCAGCTGATCCGTATCGAAGAAGAGCTGGAAGGAACCGCGGAATTCGCCGGTAAGGACGCTTTCTACAGCATCAAGAAACGCTAAGCCATTCGAGCTAAGCCATTTTCTAGGAAGAGCCCGCCCCCTCGGCGGGTTCTTTTTTATCACTTTGAATTTGACTAATCTGCAACCTATTGCGGATTAGTCTTGACTAATCCGCAAACCAGTGCAATTTTGACAAAGTGGAACGTGAACAAGCCCAACGCATTCGTCAGGATCTCAATCAAAGAGATTCCTCGCTTGATGGTTGAAGTAAAAACCTCCGAACGGACTTTGAGTGCCAACTTAGTTTACTTTCACGAAAAGTATGGTCTGCCTGGAGTTCAAGTCGTCGCAGACCTACGTCATGAAGAGCACCGTTTGGGCCTCAAAGTCGTCCAAGCCCTTCCTTGGCTCGAAGCCCTCCCGGACTTGGACTGGACCACCCCCCTCGCGCAAACCCCAAAAAATTAGTATATTCTGGACGTGAGTGACTTCGAAAACGACAAGCCCGTCCACCATTGTGGTGTCGTCGGAATCCACAGCCGTGAGGCCATTAATATGCCCGAACGGCTCTTTTATCCCCTGTATGCCCTTCAGCACCGCGGCCAAGAAGCTGCCGGCATCACGTACCGTAAGGCAGACCACCTGGTCACCTACAAAGATCTCGGTTTAGTGTCCCAAGTGTTGAGTCACTACCTGCACGAAGACCACCCTTCAAGTCTTGGCATCGGGCACGTCCGTTACTCCACGACGGGCGGTAGCCTCATTCAGAATGTTCAACCTTTTCATATTTTGTGCAATAAGGGCGAAGTCTCGGTGGCACATAATGGCAATATCTCGAATATCGACGAGATCAAAAGCCGTTTAACGGCCGAAGGGGCCATCTTCCAAAGCACAAGTGACACCGAAGTCCTTCTCCACCTTTTATCGCATTCACGTCAGGCAGATTTTTACGAAGCCTTGGTGGAAACCCTTCAAAAGCTCGAAGGGGCCTTTTCCATGGTCTTTTTGCATGGTGACGATTTAATTGCCGTTCGTGACCCCAAAGGTTTTCGACCTTTGTATCTGGGACAAAAAGATGGCCTGACCGTTTTTGTGTCCGAAACCTGTGCCCTCGACTTGCTGGGCATGGAAAATATCCGCGAAGTCACCCCGGGCGAAATGGTCATTGTCAATGATCAAGGGGTCACTTCACGGAGGTTTAGTCCCGCCAGTACTGGTGCCAGCTGTATTTTTGAGTTTATCTACTTTGCCCGTCCCGATTCCGAGATTTTTGGCCGCTCGGTCTACCAAATGCGTCAAAAGATCGGTCAACGCCTGGCTTCTTTGGACCCAGTTCAGGCCGATGTCGTCATTCCTGTCCCAGATTCCGGCAATGCCGCAGCCCTAGGGTACGCTCGAGCCAAAGGCATCCCTTTTGAAATGGGACTGACACGCAATCACTTTGCCGGCCGGTCGTTTACCCTACCGTCGCAAGCCGCCCGGGAATTTGCCGTCCGTATGAAGCTCAACCCCGTCAACTTTATCGTCAAGGGGAAATCGGTCATCTTAGTGGACGATAGTCTTGTTCGCGGGACAACCAGCAAACGCATCGTCAAATTAGTACGCGAAGCTGGGGCTCGTGAAGTTCACGTACGACTCTCTTCACCCGAGATCAAATACCCCTGCTTTTACGGCATCGACATTCCGACGCGAGAAGAGCTCATCTCGAACCGGCTGAACCCGGAACAACTGGCCCAGGAACTCGGGGCTGACTCTGTACTATTTTTACCCTTGGACGAGCTCAAATCTTGCGCCGAACCGGGAAGCCAAAACTATTGTTACGCCTGTTTTTCGGGGAATTATCCCGAACGGCTGACTGAAGCTTGCCGCCGTCAAACCGAGTTAAAGCTCACGGGGAACTTCCCCAGCACCCCAAAACCATGATACTTTGCCCCCCTGAGGACCACGATGGAGAATAAAAAAACCTACGCCCAGTCAGGCGTCGACATTGAAAAAGGCGATAAGTTCGCCGAGTTTATTGCCCGCTTTCCTTCCAAAGCTGTTTCGAAGGGACTGGGTGGCTTTGCAGGTGGAGTGGAGCTCGATTGGGCCCGCTTCAAACGACCTTTGTTGTTATCGTGCACCGACGGGGTGGGAACAAAATTGCTGGTTGCTCAAAAACTCGGTGTCTTTGATACCGTTGGGATTGACCTCGTGGCGATGAACGTGAACGATTTGGCTGTTTGCGGGTGTTTTCCTGAGGTCTTTTTAGACTACATCGCCATCGGGAAAATAGACGAAGGGAAACTTCAGTCCCTGATCAAAGGCATCATCAACGGCTGTGAACAAGCCGAATGTGTGCTAGCTGGTGGCGAAACCGCCGAAATGCCCGACCTTTACCACGGGGATGACTTTGACCTTGCCGGCTTTTGCGTGGGACTCGTTGAAAAAGATGAAGTCCTGCCCCGTCCCGAACGCATGGCGGCGGGCGACGTGGTTTTTGGCGTCGCCTCCAGTGGCGTCCATTCCAACGGTTATTCTCTGGCCCGAAAGTGCCTGCCCGAAACCGATACTGAAGCCTGGAAGCTTTTACTCACACCGACCCGAATCTACGTCAAAACGATGAAAGCTCTGATTCAGCTTCCTGGATTGCAAGGGGCCGCCCACATTACTGGCGGGGGCTTGTACGGCAACATTGAGCGGGTTTTGCCCGCTCAGCTCCAGCTCAGGTTAGATTGGAACTGGAACGTTCCGGAAATCTTTGACCGCATCCAAAAAGGCGGCAACGTAGACCGTGACGAAATGATTCGCGTCTTCAACATGGGGGTGGGGTTGGCACTTGTGGTCAGTTCGGCCTCTGCTGAGGCTTTCGAAGCCGAAGCCAAAAAAGCTGGTGTGGACGTCTTCCGCATGGGCGCCCTAGAAGCCGGTTCGGTCCGACGAGGCTAAAACTTGGGTCGTTATGCCGT
>JAJXVP010000043.1 GCA_021782055.1 bacterium
TCATCCTTTGTCCTGTAGGAGGTTGTGTGCCTAAGGCAACGCAGTTTAAAGCCAATTCGGTCATCTACTTTCAGGGCGATTTGGGCGACAAAATCTTTATCCTCAAAGCGGGCAAGGTCCTCTTGCGAAGTCAGGATATTGAGACCGGTGAAGAAATTAAAGAGTTAATTGCTACCGGAGAGTTTTTTGGAGTGAAGTCAGCACTAGGAAAGTACCCTCGGGATGAAACCGCCTTGGTGCTTGCCGATGCCGAAGTGCTTTTGTTTAATGTCTCCGAGTTTGAACAGCTTGTTCTATCGAACACTCGTATTATTATGAAGATGCTAAAGGTTTTTTCAAACCAGTTGAGGCATATTCACGGAAAGGTTCAAAATCTCATTTCTAATTCAGAACAAGCTGATCCCGAAACGGGGTTGTACTCGATTGGTGAGTACTACTTCAATAACCGGCAATATAAACAAGCAGTCTATGCGTTTTCGAGGTATTTGACGTATTATCCCTCAGGTCGGTTTGCTGCCAATGCGGCCAGCCATCTTGATCAAGCGGAAGGCGGGGTGGCTAAAACCGATTCTACTGCCCTTTTTGCAGCTGCCGGTACCAATGCCAGCGTAAGGACACCACCTTCAGGTGCGGACGATTTACAAGCAGCAAAAGGTTTTTTTGAAGCCGTAAGCCTGGCAAATCAAGAAAAATATGCTGATGCCTTGAAAATTTTCCAGCGTTTGGTTGCCTCAAACGCTGACCCGGAACATAGTGCTAAGGCTGAATTCGAAGTGGGACGTTGTCTGGTGATGACTTCTCGTTACGATGAGGCTATTCGTCATTTGACGGCGGTGATTCAAAAATACCCCAAGCATCCGGATTTAAAAGACGCTCTATACTTCATTGGGCGTTCCTACCAAGGAAAAAACGATCTTACGTGGGCCAGAAATTTCTACCAAAAGATTCTCGGCTTGGCAGGCGAAGATGAGCCGGTCGCTGTAAAAACCCGTCGAGCTCTCAGAGAATTGGAAGGGACACCATCGTGACTTTGGACCTATCGCTTTTTAACCGCTTTGCCGTAGCCAAAAAGGCAGGCGAAATCATCTTTTGTGAGTTTGAGCCGGGCGACGCCTTTTACCTTATTCAAAGTGGAAAAGTCAAAATTGTGAAAATTCTGGGTGAAATTGAAAAAACTATCGATATCCTTCAGCCGGGTGAGTTTTTTGGAGAAATGGCGCTCTTGGAAGAGGCACCTAGAAGTGCATCCGTAATCGCCATGACGGACGTAAAGCTCCTGGAGTTTAATAAAGCCAACTTTGAAATTCTGATGCAAGGCAACCCCCAAATCGTTTTAAACTTATTAAAACTTTTCTCTAAAAGAATTTACGATCAAAAACGGCGCTTTTTAATTTTGAAACTTGATGATCTTCAGGCGCGTGTAGCCGACGTCTTCCTCATGCTAGATGAGACCAGCGGCAAAACGGCTGACCCGATGGACAATCAAAGAGTATTTCCCAATTCGGTTGAGGATATCGCTCACTGGGCAGGCTTAAGTGTTCAAAAGGTCAGTGAAGTTCTCAAACAATTTGCTAATCAGCGCCGCGTTGAAGTCCAGCAAGGCAAAATTATTGTCCGCAACATCATGGATTTTACACGTTTTGTGAATTCAAAGCGTCAAAAATCCTAAGAAAACTCTGTCTTAGCCTTAAGGAGGGGAAGTATGCAATATCGAAAATTAGGACGAACAGGTCTGGTCGTGAGTGAAATTGCTTACGGCAGTTGGTTGACGTTTGGTAATCAAGTGGAATTAGATTCTGCCAAAAAGATTATCCAAAAAGCCTTTGACCTAGGCATCAATTACATTGACACCGCAGATGTTTATAACCGGGGCGAGGCTGAGAATCTGCTTGGGCAAATTCTTCCTGCCAAACGTCGTTCTGAGTACATCGTGGCGACTAAGGGGTTTTGGCCCATGTCCGACGGTGTGAATGATCGAGGTCTGTCTCGAAAACACATTTTTGACACAGTCAATGCTAGCCTTGAACGCTTGAAGCTTAGCTACGTCGATTTGTGGTATTGCCATCGTTACGATACAGAAACACCCCTGAGTGAGACCTTAGAGGCTATTGAGGACTTAATTCGTCAAGGGAAGATTTTGTATTGGGGTACAAGTGAGTGGGAAGCCGACCAAATTGCCGAGGCTTGGGCTCTATGTGAGGCAAAAGGCTGGCATAAGCCTGTCGTTAACCAACCCTACTACTCTCTGTTGGGTCGAAAAATTGAGCAAAGAATTTTACCAACGTGCCAACGGTTGGGAATGGGTACAGCTTCTTTTTCTCCGTTGGCGCAGGGAATTCTCACGGGAAAGTACTCGGGTGGCGTGATTCCCGCAGGGAGCCGGGGAGCAGATTCGCGGCTGAATGGGTTTATGAAGGATAACCTTACCAATCATCGGGTCTTAGAACGCGTTGATCATCTTGCCGTTCTGGCTCAAAAGAATGGGGTGACCGTCGCTCAAATAGCGATTGCCGCGCTTTTGCATACACCGGGTTTGTCCAGCGTCATCGTTGGGGCAAGTTCTGTTGCTCAACTCGAAGAAAATACTAAAGCCAGTGGCATGAAGCTATCGGCACAGGATCTCAAAAAGATTGATAAACTTTTTCCCGTGAGCTAACAGCCAGTTTAGACAAGGTATTGAAAATCGACTTCCACCCCCTCAAGGTGGCAAGGACTTTTAAGGTAAATTAGCCAAGAGGGGGGCGGTAAGCTTGTTGTAGGCCTCTGAGGCCTTACCGGCGGACTCAAAATGCTGTTTTGCTAACGACCATTTTTGTTGCTGATATAAAACGAGGCCTATTGCATAATCTAAAAGACCTGGAGGGGCATCCTTCCAGGTCTTTTGTGCTTGAAGGTAATACTCTTCCGCTTCAGGGTACACTTTTTTCTCGTAAGCGGCTAAGCCTGCCAAATACAAGGTGTTCCCATCTTTTTCTATCTGCAGAGCCTGGGCTAAGAGTGGTCCAGCGGTTTCTCCTTCTCCGGCTTTCAGAGCTTTCTCAGCTTCTTGCAAAAGGGTTGTTCGTCCTGGGTGGGCTTTCCACCACGTCCAACAATCGTGCGAGAGCTGAGTGAGCATCTCGGGGGTTAAAACAGTGGCTAAGGGGGTAGGGTTGGCCGAGGTTAGATTGGCCAAATATGCTCCAAAAGCCCGAGCATACGTAGGGTTTGGTGTATTCATTAAAAAAGTGACTAAGCCCCAAGCAGATAATTTTTCGGCATTCGTTAGTGTTGTTTTTGTGAGAAAAGTCAATGACGGCTGTGTTTCCCACAGTTTCAATAACTCATCAGCGAATATTCGGTTTTGCCCAAATTGCCAAGAGGGGCTCTTCCCTGAAATATCCCAAAAGTAACGGGCTAACCCTTCTTCTAACCAAGCGGGAGCTTTAGGAGCGGCCAACCAAAACCAGGACAAAAAGGTTTGAAAGGCCCAGGCAGAGTCGTCGTCTGGTTGGGCCACCCCTAAGAGCAAGGTTTTTTTGTCCGAGAACTTCAAGGCTAACGGTGGCGATGGTGTTTTTCCTATCAACGGCAAGACCGAAGCCTCGTAGGCCTTTACGGTGGGAAAAAGATCTACGGAAACTTTGACAGGGGCAGAAGGTATCTGAAGAACTTGTGAATATTGTGATACCAAGTCCTCGAGAAACTGAGCTTTTTTTTCTGCTTCAGCTTTTCCGGCAAAAGAGGTGATTTGAAAGTGCGCAGACTGTTCGGTTACTGCCTGAGGCGCCGCCACGAGGGTTGAAATTATGCCACATGAAAAGAGCAGGAAGGTCCATAACCGCATGTTCTTTCTCCTTACCAAGGCTTAACGTATGCCGTGAATAGCCACATCGACAGCGTCAATTTGCAAACCAGTATAGCGTTCTAAGCGCGATCTGACAAATTCTTGTAGCGACGCTAAAAAACGGGGGAGGTCACGACCGTAAGGGGCATCTATGGTCAAAGTGATCCGCCAGGCTTGATGGCGCTGACTGAGTTTCAGTCTAAGAATTTTTAAAGAACTATCAAACTCATCCACACAGTGAAGGATCATTTCTCGTAAGGCGGGTTCTGAAAGGGCGATTTGGCCCGGCTTTTTGGTATGAAAAGGAGGGCTGACAACCGTTTTTTCAAAAGATTTTTTCCCTCGAACAAAAAACGAACCTAAAATAATACTGGCATGATGACGTCCTACCTCTAACCGTGAGGCAGGAATTACATGCCTGCCTTTGTTTCGCTGAGTTTGTGCCGTTTGGATTTCTTCTTCGGTAGCAACTTCTTCGATCCGGATCCACTTGTCGACCATTGATAGGCCCAGTCGTTCCACAACGAGGCGCACCATTTTGACCGAGGTTCCGAGAATCAAGACTTTGCTTGTCGGTAAACGGCGAAGTGCATCGACCACTTCTTGGCGATGAAGAGGGTCTTCAAAAACTGCTGTTTTAACGGCGGCAAGATAATTTGCTTCTTTTTTTGCCGAACGGCCAGCTACCAAGGCGCCTTCTTGAATTAAAAGTCCATCGTCAATGATCAACGGAATTCGATACCGTTCAGCAATCAATTGAGCCCGGAAGCTTTTTCCCGTTCCGCTTTTGCCGATGAGTGCGTAGACACGAAGTCCAGTAATGCGTTTTAAAAATGATTCAAGCAGTCTGGTCATCCTAAGACTATTTCTACTATAAATACAGGCAAGATAAAACTAGGCGGGCGGGTACGTACGGCAGGGTTTCGAGAGGAGACTTGGGTGTTCGCAAAATTTTTCGTGTTACTAACGGGCTTTGTTGTTTCGATCCCTGCTGTTGCCCAGGCTGTTTCTATCCCCCACGCTATTGTTTCTGTTAGTTTGATGACGGATGAATATTTGGTGAATTTGGTTCCGGTACAACGAATCTTGGCCTTGAGTCAAGACGCTGATAACTCGGAACTATCGAATATTACACAGCAAGCGAGGGCTGTACGAGGGCGTGCTCGAATGAACATCGAGCAACTGTTGAAACTTTCTCCCGATTTAGTCCTTGTACCAGACTGGGCTGACCAGGATTCCGTTAAGTTTTTGCAATCGCAGGGTATACGTGTCGTGACAGTGCCGACTCCGCATACCTTGGCTCAAGTCCTCGGGTTGGTTTTACAACTGGGAAAACAGTTGGGGGTTGAGACTCGTGCGCGTCAGTGGCTGGTGGATTTAAACAATCAGATGAAACAGCTCAAGCGAGTTCGCCAGGAGGTTACCCTTAGCCTAGAACAACGGCCCTCGTTTCTTGAGTATGATGAATGGGGTGCCAGTATGAGTAGTGGTACTTTATGGCCCGATATTTTGCGGTTGGCGGGAGTTCGCAACGCGGGGGAATCCTTGCAACCAGGCGCATGGGGTTATGCTCCCCTCTCCTTAGAGAAGCTTCTTGAGCTTAACCCTGACTGGCTGGTTTTACCTTCAGAGAAAGCCCTAAAACAGTTTGGCGATTTATCTTGGCTTAAACACCTGCAAGCCGACCCGCTTTTTTCTCAGCTTTCTGCAGTTAAGCACAAACAATTGCTGTTTTTGCCTGAACGTTGGAAAACAGCCACAAGCCCTTATATCCTCAAAGCGGCGTTAGCGATTCAGCATGCGGCCTATCCGAACTTTTCGTAGCTTTTGGCCACGAGCGGCCTTGTTGAGCCTTGCTCTAGTAGTGGCTGTATTCTTATCCGTTAATATTGGTCCTGATGGACCTTTGTGGTCCTTATCCCTATCGTCTAGACTTTCAAAACTTGTTTTTTGGGATCTCCGGTTACCGAGGGCCGTGTTAGGTTTGCTTGTGGGAGCTGGACTTGCTGGGAGCGGAGCTTTTGTCCAAGGAGTTTTTCGTAATCCCTTGGCTACCCCAGAAATCTTGGGAGTTTCTGCAGGTGCCTCAGCTGGAGCCGTCTTGTTTCTTCTTTTGGGGTGGGGTGGGTGGAGCCTTTGGGGCTTGGGCTTGGGCGCGTGGTTGGGGGCTCTCGCCGCGGCTGGCTTAGTCTTTGTATGGGGAACTCATCAGCCTGGGCTTTCAGGCCTTTTGTTAGCGGGGCTGGCACTATCGAGCTTGTTATCGGCGCTTTCGTCGGTTTTTTTGTTGATGGGCGGACAACTTCAACTCAGCCATTTTCTTTTCTGGTTAGCGGGGAGTCTCGAAAACCGTCGTTGGGAGCATGTGTTTTTAGCCGCTGTAACAATTTTGCCTGCGTTGACGGTGTTGACGTTTCAAGCCGGCCATCTGAATGTGGCGTCTTTGGGTGACGAAACAGCCGTTTCTTTGGGACTCAACCTTGAGCGATACCGGTTGGTCAATTTGATGGTCGTTGCTTTTGCCTCGGCGGGGTGTGTCGCGACGGCCGGAGCTATTGGTTTCATTGGCTTGATGATCCCGCATGCTGTGCGCTTGCTTTGGGGAGAAGACTACCGTTTCTTTATCCCCTTGTCGGTACTGTCCGGAGGTTTGTTTTTATCCTTAGCCGATACAGCCGTTCGTCTTTTGCCGTGGTCGATACCTGTGGGGTTGTTAACTGCTCTGTTGGGAGCGCCTTTGTTTCTGGTGCTAGTGAGAACCCAAGTTCGAGGGCGGCCCTAATGGAAACGACTTTGGAATTTGAGCAAGTCTCGTGGGCTCCTCGAGGTACGTCTGTTTTAAAGGACGTCTCTGCTGCTTTTGCACCCGGCTCCCTTACGGCAGTCGTTGGTCCCAACGGAGCAGGAAAATCGAGCTTCCTTAGAGCGGCAGCAGGGTTTCTTAAAGTAAAACCCGGGAGAATCCTATGGAAGGGCAAAGAACAACACCTTTTTGGGCATCGTCAAGCTGCCAACTTTCGGCATTGGTGTGGAAGTGAGGATGAGGATGGGCTTACCGTACGATCGGTGGTGGAGGCAGGGATATACCCTCTCGAAGGACGTTGGCGAAGCCTGTCGGAAGCGCAACTTCAGCGCGTGCAAGAACTTAGCAAAACCTTAGAGCTTTTTTTGGACTGGAACGATGCCCGTGCTTTTCGTAGCTTTTCTTCGGGAGAACGGCGTTTGGTCCACTTGATACGAACGTTTCTTCTCCCTGCCGAGTTGTACCTACTTGATGAGCCAGGGGCTCCATTGGATTTGCGACATAGGCTTTTGCTGGGAAATTTGCTTAGGCAAACGGCAGTGCTGGGGGGAACCCTTTTGGTGAGCTACCATGACTTGGCCGAGGCTTTGTCAGTAGCCGATCGTGTGCTAGTCTTGGAAAAGGGAAGGGTGAGAATCCACGGCAACGTCAACGAGCTAACGCCTGACTTGATACAGTCGGTTTGGCGCATTCAAAGCCCCGAAAAGGGATGGACATGGGGATCGCTTGATAAGAATGTCTAGGGGAAAAGCATTGCCGAGGACCGGAATCGAACCGGCACGACTGTTTCCAGTCGAGGGATTTTAAGTCCCTTGTGTCTACCAATTTCACCACCTCGGCAGGTGACGCAATAAACACACAATATCGTAGAGAAAAGGAAAAGTCTAGATGATTCAATCAGTTCGTTTAACCGATAGTCACTGCCATTTGCTGTCGATTGCTAAAAAAGGTGGCGATATTTCTCAAGTTTGGACCAATTTTTTGGACGCTGGTGGAACTTGGTTGTTGGATGTGGGTATTCGTGAGGATGATGCAGACGAGCGCTTTGCTTTAACGACCTTGGGACCTCAGTTGCGTTTTTCCTGTGGGGTTCACCCCTCCGAAACAAAAGATTTACCAGACTGGGACCGTTTGGTCAGCCGCTTTCAGAATCCACTCTGTCTTGCTGTGGGAGAAATAGGGTTGGATTGGTACCGAGGCCGAGAAACAGAGACGCAACAGCTTCAAATTTTTAATACTCAACTTGAAATTGCTGAGCAAGTCGGACGACCGGTTATTCTTCATGTAAGAGATGCTATGAAAGAAGTGTTAACCGAGCTCAAGCGACATCCTCGAGTGCGCGGTGTCTTTCACTGCTTTTCGGGCACTACTGAAGATGCACAAGAAGCAATCAAGCTCGGGTTTGCCCTTAGTTTTGCTGGAAATCTTACCTATAAAAGTTCCGAGCCTTTGCGCCAGGCTTTAAAAATTGTACCTCTCGAGTCTCTGCTGTTTGAAACGGATGCACCGTATTTAAGTCCCATGCCTCTTCGAGGCCAAAGAAATGAGCCAAATAATGTTCGTTACACCATTAATTTCGCAAGCGAAATCCTGAAAATCGACCAAGCAGAGCTGTGCGACCAGACAACACGAAACTTTGAAAAACTTTTTGCACCGGTCCTTATTGCTGAAGAATCGTGATTTCTACACGTCGGTTTTGCTCGCGACCCTCGGGGGTGGCATTAGTAGCCAGGGGGTCACGAGCCCCTCGCCCTTCATAGACCAGGTTTTTGGCTGCGATACCCCGCTTTTCTAACTCATGAACAATAGTGAGAGCCCGACTCCACGATAGTTTTAATTCGCCTTCAGGGTTGCCCACGTCAGCCGTATACCCAACAACCCGTATTGTTCGACCCTGCATGGATTTTAAAGCGGTGGCTATGGCTTCGAGGCGTTTGTTCTCTCCCGAAAGGAGTATGGCTTGATCAGGTTTAAAGCTTAGGTGTTCAAGAGTGAGTTTTACCCCATTCGAGGTCGGCGTGACGCGAACGTTGGGTGCAACAGTTTGTAGTTGTTTTGTTAAGGTTTGTGCCGTCTGAGGAACCTGGTAAGGTTGATCATAAAAAAAGAAATAGAGGTGGAAACCCTCATTACGCAAGACTTTTCCGTTCTGAGCCCAAGTATCGTTAAGACGACTGAGCCCAAACAGCGGTAGTCGTGTGGTTATGTCATAGTAGAGGGTCGTTGAGCGTAGGCCGGTAATACCAGGAGCCTCAAATTGGGAACGAAGAGAGACTTGATAAACTTTTTGCCCTTGGTAGTCCGCCTCTCCCAGATAGGTACAAAGAAGCTTAACCGGCAAGGCGACCGGGTGAGTTTCCCCTAAATCGGGAACCATAAAGCCCTTGGTGAACCAAGACTGTTGTATTACAAGCTTTTCGGGTAAAGCCGGAGGAAAATTTTGATCGAAGGAAAAGGTTTTATTGGGCTCATAGAGCACGGTTTCGTCAAGCTGAAGAGGAATTTCGTGATCAAGGTTTAAGCGGCTTTCCTGTGCTAACATGTGGTGTACCAAGGTACCCTTTGCATTAGGTGTCCAGGTTACAGAATCAAGACCATAAAAAAGCCCCGAATAATGCCCGTTGGTGAAACGTCTTTCATCGTACCGTTGAATGATTTTCACTGGTATGGTCGTTTGTGCAGAAATCGGCCAAGAAAAGACCAAAGCAAAAACACCAGCGAGAATCCGACAGGTAAACCGCTCCCGAAAGGCGTTGTTTTTCTGCATCGTCAAAGCGACCTGGGATGTAACGGAAAATGCAAATGGAAGGTGGTCCCCAAACCTGGGGTAGATTCCACTTGAATCGAACCTTGATGGGCTTCGATAACGTTAGCTACAACAAGGAGCCCCAGACCGGTTCCGCCGGCTTTCGACGCCGAGAAAAACGGTTCAAATAATTTTGCCTTTACGTCTTCTGACATACCCTCACCGGTATCTTGAACATCAATCAGAACACTGTCGTCGGTTAAACGGCTACGAATAGTTAAGGTGCCCCCATTTCGCATTGCTTTTCGTGCGTTATCAACTAAATTACTTAAAGCCCGCAAAAGGCGATCATGATCGGCTAGAACTGGCTCATAGACCTGATTGTCTATCACATAGCTAATGTCATTTCCCCGGGCTAAAGAGCGATTATTCTCAACAATTTTATTGAAAAGCTGATCAAGAAAGACCACGCCCAGATCGAGACGAATATTTCCGCGAGAATAATCGAGAAGTTCACCCACCATTCGGTTTAGCCGGTCAATCTCGGCTAAAAGTTTTTTTACCATGCTTTGAAGCCGCTCAGATTCGGGGAGGGCTACCGAAAGCATCTCTGCATAGCCTCGGATAATCGAAATGGGATTCCGAAGATCGTGGATCAACATAGAGGCAAATTTTCCTAAGGTGGATAAACGTTCGCTCCGAATCAACTCCGATTGTGCTTTTTTTAGATCCTCGTACGCTTGTTCAAGTTTAATATTTTTTTGACGTAAGCCGTATTGAAAAGTTTCGTTACTGACACGAACCATTTTCGAAACGGTTTTCATGATAAACAAAGCGACTTGAGGATTCTCGAGAATGATTTTACGAAAAGGTAAACGGTCAAGATATAAAACATGCACGCTACTTACCGTTTTAACCGTTGCACTGCGAGGAAGCTCGTCGATCAATGACATTTCTCCGAAGGACGCACCTGCCCCTCGAATTGCCAAGATGTCAGCATAGGTTGAGTCGTAGTCCTTCCAAATTTCAACTTCGCCCTCGAGGACGATATAAAATTTATCGGGAGCATCCCCCTCACGAAAAATGACAAAACCGGGATTAAAGTGTTCTTCACGACACTGGTCAAGAATTTTTTTGAGATCTTCTACGGGAAGATCACGAAAAAGCTCCAGGTTTTGAAAATGCTTTAGATAATCACCAGTCATGCGTGCCTTCTTTTTCCGCCGGTATTTGATACAAAGAAAAAAAGAGGAGGCCTCAGCCTCCTCTTCAAAACCCTGGATCAAAAATTTACCAGGCGTCACTCATGTCGTCAGGATCACGGTTGTTTTCAGCGAACAAATCAACCACCGCTGTTAGGTCATCGAAATAGATGTAGTAAGAGCCATACGTTTGAGCAGGATCGAACTCGATTTGCAATTCCTGGACGGTAATGCCTTGGCGATCATTGTAGCGGGGATCCGTTTGACGGATATTAGGAGGAATCGCAGCCGTTAGCTTTTTCCAGCCGGTAAAAGCTAGGCTTCCCATATAAATCTTAGCTAAATTCCCAAAATGATCGGTGACAATTAGGTACAGTTGGTTGTTCACGTTGCGTCCAACTACCCAAATCGACACAGTCTTTGTTATTCCCGGAATGGGAATGGGGCGAATGGGGATAATTTCGGCATTGGTCACCGCTCGGTGCAGAAACTCTACCTTGACGCCTAAGACGTACTTGTCACTTTCTTTCACATCCCCGGGGATGGGTTTACGATCGGCGGGAGCACCTTCAAACCGACGCAAAAAGATTAAGCCGTCGTCAGGTGGCATCTTTGCTTGCCAAAACCCATCATCCTCAAACTTGTCGACAGAAACCTCACGCAAATCCTGTTGAGCGGAATTAATCCCAATTTCAGCAGGTTGAGGTGTTGAGACCGAGTTGTTGTTCGAAGGCGCTCCGGTAGCGGCTTGCACGCCCCCAGAGTTTTGCGAGGAACCTTGAGAGGCCCCTGCTTGAGCACTCTGCTGCGCCGCTGGCTGAGTAGCATTTTGGGCAGGTTGAGCCGTAGCTGTTGTGGTAGCCGCGGTATTAGCTGGCGCCGTGGTAGCGGTTTGGCCCCAGGCGAAAGCTGTTATTCCTGTCAGAACAAAAATAATGGCAAGTTTCTTCATGGCTTACTTCCCCTGTTGGTTCGTGGACCAGTATTTCGCGACAATGGACGGCTGAGCCAGGTCCCGGCCATCAAAGGGTGTTTGCTGCATATCGGTGAGAATATTCAGCTCTTTAAAATACACATAGAAGTTATTGACACGCTCAGTGGGATCGGTCCGGACAACCATATCAGTCAGCGTCAGTCCTTTATACTCGGGAAGGTAGCGCTGAGTTTGTGGAATGTAGCTGGGCACATTGACCTCAAGGTTTTTCCAGCCCGCAAAATCCAAGCTTCCCACGTTCAGAACATAAGGTATACCATCGGCGTCTCTAAGGTGAATTTCGAGAGTATAGCGGTAGTTGGAACCCCAAACCCACACATCAATTCTCTTGACAATTCCTGGGAGCCGAATTGGCGCCGGGACGGGATTTCCATACGAGTCTTTTTTGTTAGGGTCAGCAGGGTAAATTTCAATAAAATTGTAGCCCTCTCGATCGAACCGTCCGTTGATACCTAAACTTTGAATATTTAGATGATCTGGATTGTTATAGAACAAGGCTTGGGGCCAAGCGGGAACGTACGTCAAGCGTGGGTACTGAATGTCGCCGATTTTGCTGGCGAACTTACTTCCTCTGGCTACCCAGATGCGATTTTCCTTGTACTCTTTCCCATCGATATTCCAGACGCGTTGATTGGGATCGTTAAAAGTATCAATGGTAATCGACTCAAGTCGCTGGGAAACCTGGTCAGCCCATACAGGGGCCGAACTCCACGCCAACAGCAACGTCAGACCCCATAAAAGTCTGGCTTCTTTCATGGCTAACTCCTCCGAGGGGTAAAATACAGGGCAAACTGAATTATATAGGACGCCTAGGGGCTTGTCAAACAATTAGGAGTGAAGCTTAACGCTTTTCCAGGGCAAGTTAACCAGATCGTGAGGGGGCGCACTCAAGGCTTGCTGAACGATTTGATAGGCGGCACTGCCGTCGGGGGTCACGCTAACGGACCAGTCCGGGGCCGAGACCCGAGGAACAAAAATTCCAAAGCGGGCGGTGGAAGCGGGAAGTCGTGGTATTAAATCAGCAGAAGAGGGGCCAAACAAAAGGAAGATTGCCGGGGTTTGTGGAGGAATATGTCCTAAAAGAGCTTCTGGGGCGGTTTGTTGTGGTAAAACCGTATAAAAGGTTAGGGGAGCGTGCGGTAAAATCTTTGACCAGCTAGCTAACAGTGCTTCACGGTCAGCTTCTGAGGAAGAGTCCCCTACCAGTGCTAGGGCGCTGGCAAGGTTGCGGTTTTTCGCCCATGAGGCCGCTGATTCTCCTAGCAAAGACCAGCCTTGAGTTGTCGACCAGCTAAGACGGCTGGCACCTGGGACGGTTGTAGTCGTACCCGGAGGAGCTAGCCAAAACCAGCGAGTGTGGGGGTTGAGCTTTTTCCAAGCGGTGATTTGACCTGTAGTAGGGCGAAAGGCAAGAACGATGGTCTTCCAGCGTACCCCTGGACGACTGACTAGCGCTTGGACGCTGTTTTCGATTTGGTTGCTAGCCAGAGTTTCGACCGCAGCTCCTTCCCAAAAGGGTCGGTCTTGCCAGCCCAGGGCGACAAAGGACGTTGCGGTCAACTGGGCGGGAGTGGCAAAGTAGCCATTCTGGGGTGAACAGGAAGTAAAGAGAAAAAGAATCCCCAAAGCCCCAAAAAAATCTTTCACCGGTGCAGACTAGATTTCTTGGAAGAATTCGTCAACCACTGAGTCCTTTTTCTTGCTTTTCACCGATCATCCCGCTATTCTCGAAGCAATAGCATGGAGGTAAAGCATGCGAATTTTTCCTGTGATCGCTCTGGTGGCTATGGCTCTAGCATCCTGCGCCACGGCCCCACAAAACTCTCCCTCGCAGGCGGCGCCTGTGGCAGCCCCTACTACTTATAAGGAGGCTCTACCAACACTCGTAAAAAGCTTTTTCGCGAATGGCGATGTGGCCGGTTGGGTTCAGACCACCTACGATAGCCAGGGTCGCGTTACCTTACGCGAAACCTATAACGGGACGGGAGCTTTGTTAGAACGCACCACCGGCAGCGAAAAAGGAAACGCTTGGCGGTTGACAACTACCAATATGCAATCGGGGAATTTGGTAGATTATGAAGACATCGTCTACGACGCCCATGGAAACGTGTTGTCCGAGACTTTTCTCAACGCAAAAGAGGTCCCGCAGTCAGCCAGCGTATATCAGTATAATAAGGACGGCCAGCGAACCGAGTGGATTGCCAAGACCGGAGACTCAGGTATTCAAGCCCGCACCGAGTATCTGTTGGATGCAGAAGGGCACAACGTTAAAACCGAAGTCTATGACGGTGGCAACAACCTCCTCGACGTATTTGAATCTACCTTTGATCCTCAAGGAGACCTTTTGTCGACAAAAGGCACGGACTCTTCAGGAAATTTGATCGAAAAAACTCTCTATACCTGGGATAAAGGTCGGTTGGTAAAAAAGGAAAGCTATGTTCCGTATTTGAGAACCTGGGACTACACCTACGAAGGGACCAATACCGAACCGTCGGACATTACGATGTCGGTGCGAGGAAATGTCACCGAAAAGCAAGCGCTGACCTATGCTTGGATCACACGGACCAAGGGTTAGTAAGGAAAAAGCTGTATGAAACTGAAACGCTACATTATTGCTTTGGTGATGGCCACCGGTCTTATTCTGGGGGCCTTTGCTAACGAGAAAACCGCTGTTTGGGAACGTATCTACAAGAATGCTATCAACGATGACATGCGTTACGCGGTGCTTTTAAATATTCAAGAACTTCATGATCCGAGTTTTTCTGATATGCTGACGCAGGCGTTGGCTGATCTGGTTTCGAGTAGAATAGAGTCATCAGACTTGCAAAGGACAGAGAGTAAAGTGCGTTTGGCTGGTCTGCTGATCCAAGAACTGGGACAGCTGAACGCCGTAGCAGCCGCTGACAGTGTCTTTGCTGTCTTCCAAGAAACCGTAAATCATCCCTTTTTGAAGGCCGAAGCTGCTATGACCTTGGGCCAGCTTCATGCTGTTCAGTATGAACCGTTTTTAGTGAGAGCACTCAACGATAGTAACCTGGCCCCGGACCCTAACAATTCTGAAGCTCAAGAAATTGTTGCTTTTGGTTTGGTGCAGGGTTTGGCACTCATGCATGATATTCGAAGCTACGAACCAGTTTTTTATGCGTCGATTGGCTGGTATAGCCCCGAGCGTAAGGTTAAACAGACGGCAGCCGCCCTCTTAAAGACCATTGTGGCTGATCCCACCGATGTTCTCATCAAGATTATCAACACCCAGACAAACTACAAGAAAATGCTCTATGCACTGGATGCTGAGAATGACTCATCGGCATCACCTGCGGCAAAAAATAAAACCGCTTTAGTGGCGATGGCACAGGGTATTAAGTTTATTCCCAATAATTTGCAAGAGTCCTTGCAGTTGGCTAACTTGCGCGGAAAAGCCTTAAACATGCTCATTCAGTATCAGGATCACTCGGCAGATGCTGTCAAATTGTATCGCCAGGAATACCAAACCGCAAAGTCTGCCAATCAGCAGAGTGAAATCTTAACGATGATCCAAGCTCTGGGAATCAACGCAAGTCCAGCTGCGGCTGGTTATTTGTCGGATTTGCTTGGGCATTTTAACGATATGTCAACAAATGGCTTGATGCTCAGCGATTTTGACTTGCTTCAACTCAAGACCGTTTTGTGGGCTATGCAAAAAGCCCGCAATCCCTCAGTGCGGCCTGGATTGTTGCAAGCCCAGTTTTTGTATACGCCGGCAATTCAACGGGACGTTAAGGATGTGCTTGCGTCTTTACCGGCGAACTGACGTGTTTGACTTAATCTAACGAAGGTGCCGTTCACAAGAATTTCTCGTGAACGGCCTTTTTTTAGCTGGTTGGTTGTACTCGCGTTGTTTGTACTCGCAGGGGCGCGTAAAAGCGTTCCAGGTACAACCAGGTTCCGGTCAAAGCGCCCGCGAGAAGAATCCAGGCTGCCCAGGCCCAGGAGGTATATGCTAGAACCACCAGGAAAGGAACCGCGAGGCCTATTCCGATAAAAGCGCCTAGCCACAAAAGCGGAAACCTTTTTTGTGAGGCCAACGAAAACTGTAAATAGAGAATGGGCCACCAGACTAACTGTAGGCTCCAGGTGATCGGAGAAAAGAACAGTTCAGGGGGGCCAAAAGCGGCAAGTGTTGTCAGAAAATCAGAAAGACCCAAAAAGGTGAAGTACGATGCAATCCAGAGGGTAAGGCGTAACAAAACAAGACTTTGGTCGCCTTCGTGTCGGTGCCGCCAAAAGTATGCCCCGAAAAGCAGAGCTGGCCCTAAAAAGCTATTATTGAACCAGACGCCCCAGAACATTCCCACGAAATCTCCCGTAAAAACACCCCATTGCCGAAACGGCATGGTGATCAAAACGGCTCCTATGCCCCAAAGGATACTCGAGGAGTAAAACAAAAGCGGTTGGGGCGGTCGAATACCTTCCCAATAGCGAAAAACCAACAAAAATGTGATTGTTGGGATGCAAACAAGTAAGAAAAGGTTCATGCCTGCATCCTGACATGAGAGAATAAGCTTGGCAAGGTGGGAAATGGTAGTTTTGTCTTTCTGTTATGGACAAAACCTTCGGGCTATGCTAGATTCACTGACTGAATCCGTACAAACGAAACTTGCGTGGAGGGATATGTCGACAAAAGAGAAGGATTTTCGGATCAATGACAAGA
>JAJXVP010000317.1 GCA_021782055.1 bacterium
CCTCCTACAAATTCTTAATGAACGCTTTCATCGCTTTCTTTTCAGCTTCACTCAAGTTCGTCTTCTCGTTTTTCCCAAAGACAGCTAGCAAATAGAGTGTTCCGTCTTTAGGATCGTCCCAATAGATTACCCGTACGCCAGAGCTCTTTCCACTATTTTGCCCTTCCTTTCCCCACCGAAGCTTCCTGGCCCCTCCGGCTCCCTCAATCATCGGTCCGGAACTTGGATACTCTGCCAGATAATTTTGCAAGGCTCTCATCTCGTCGTCAGTCTGTCCCAGAGCTTTCCAATCACCACTGAACCCCTTGGTTTCAACAAAGTCCCGTTTCATTGGATCTCCGTACAGCCCTATCTAATAGGGTATGTTTTACTATTTTATTTGTCAACTCTTTCTAGCGTCCCCAGTCCTGCCACCCGTTCCCTGTACTCTTCATCCACCACCGCAAACAATCGGTTATCTAGCATTACATGGGTATAGCGGGCCGTGCTTTCGATGTTGCTATGCCCATTCTCCAAGAGATGGGTCGCCGTCGAATGCAGGTTGTTCAAGACAGAAATAATGTGGAAGCGAAGACACTGGAAAGGCTGGATGGATGTTGAATTGGCAACGCTGGAATTGTTTCAGAGGTTCAACACCAAACTTTTATTATAATCAACCGGCTAGTTGAGTCCGGACTCAAAGAAAAAAGGCCATCCTCAAAACTTTGGATGGCCTCATTCGCGCCAACTCCTGATCTCACCGAAACTCGATCACCAGTTCCTTTCCTAATGCATGGGCTCCTTTTTCCAAGGTTTCCAACCGAGCACCTCCAGAGCGGTTCTCTAACCTCGACACCGCTGACTTCGTCGTCCTCAGCCTCCGAGGCAATTCTTCCTGCGTGATACCCTTTTTCTGCCTCAAACCCTTGATGACCAATCCCACCCGCAATTCAGCAAGTTCCTGTTCAACCATCCTCTCAAATTCAGAGGACACGCTGGCCCGCTCTCGAATCATCCGATCTACTTCGCTCCTTTCGTACTCCTCTGCCAATCGGCTTTGTAGTCCTTCGCCTTCTTTATCTCAGAATCCGGTGTCTTCTGCGTCTTCTTTTGGAAGGCGTGGGTCAAAATCACCAGATTCCCCTTGTCCCAGAAACCCAAAAAACCGGTAAATATGCCCCGCAAGCCCTACTCGGCACTCGTACAGGTCAAGCACGCTGAGCCTTGGTTCCTCCCGTCCTTCCATGAAAACCTCCCAGGCTTACTCATAAGGAATAAGAATTACGACCTCACCATGATAGGTATTTTATCAATTTTCTTCAGCCCGAAGGGGAGCCTAAAACAAGGAAAGTGGTGCTTTTCGAGGGTTGAAATAGACGAATTCTGTGGTTATTGACCTCAGGTAATTAACCATTGACATTATTTTTTTGTAACCCTCTTCGCAGGAAGCGGAGAGGGCCTGCCCTCTCCTGGTTTCTCTTAGACCGCAGAACTCATGGGCGGACAACCCGGAACCCGATACCGTTGTTCCGGTAGTACGGACCGACGTTGCCCTGGGCGGCTACAGTGCAGTAAGACGCACCATTGAACCAACCGCCGCCGCGACCGACGCGGTACGGGTACGAGCCCATAGCGGCTCCCTGATAATTCGTTTGCGCTGTCGTGGGGTAGCTTCCATACCAGTCCCAGCACCATTCCATAACATTCCCAGTCAGATCGTTAATCCCTAACTCATTTGGTTGCTTCGATCCAACAGGGTGAGTTGTGTTGGAACTATTCGTATAATACCAGGCATAGTTCCCTATGTTCGTTTGGGCACCGCCAGCCTCGGTGCTTCCCGCATAGCCTTTGTTGTATCCTGCCGTATTAACGCCACCAACAAGATCACTACTCAGACCATCGCTCATTCCACCCATCGCCGCCCACATATATTGCATTTCGGTCGGCAAACGGTAACCATTGGCACTTGTATTGAGGGTTGCCGCGTCCCAAGTCGTATTGTCAGCAGTGGGAATCGCACCCCAGGCTGAGGGACTGGTACTCCCTGATATCGAATACACAGGAGTCAGACCCTCCTTAGTACTTAAATCGTTACAAAATACGAGGGCACCATACCAATTTACCTGTTCGACGGGATGATTACTTAATGAACTGAACCAACTGGGGTCCGCTAAGCCCGTAACGCTTGCATACTCAACACCAATAATCAGGTTAGCACTCATGTGAAACGTACTCTCGGTCATATTCGGCCCCCCCGACTTCAGGGTAAACGTTCCCCCTGCTACGGGAACCAGAGTGCCAATATTGGCCGAGGTCTCATTAGCTAATTGACTCATAGCGATACTCACAGAGTTTGTCCCCGTGGAGTTAACCGTAAACCCCGACGTTAAGCCACTCCATACCACCGCATTGCTCGCATTGTACGCATACGCCCAAAAGTCTGTTGAGCCTGAACTAACACTAAAACTCCCGGTCCACGCCGAACCTCCCTTGGTCAGCGTTCCGCTTGCGGCGCTTGCGCCGTTTTGCAGGGCCACGATCAACACCTTCGTCACGGTGCTATCATTAATCAAGCTTCGGGGTGCCCCTGGCGAAGTGCTAGCCGTCACCGAAACTGTGGTAGCTCCGCTACCTCCGGCACTTCCACTAGAAGCAGGATTCCCGTTCAAAGAAGCTTGGGTAGGGTTTGAACACCCTGCCAGGAATGCCAGCACTACGCCGACTACGGTTAAGTTAAATCCTTTCATCATTTTCATTCACATCCTCACTGTGCCGTCACGCTGACGGTATAGTTGGTTAACTCGGTGACCTGTCCCAGCTCAACGAGCTCGGGGGCTTGGTAGGCCGATGCCACACGTATTTGCTCTGGCTTCAAAATCTATTCTCACTCGGCAAATATTTATTAGCTTTCGATAGGATATAAAATTAGCATCAATCTAACACAATATGTTTCAAAAATCCAAAAAATAAAAAATAATTAAAAAAAAAGCCCCCGAGGTAACCTCGGGGGCCTATTTCACCTTAACGTTTAAAAGACTTAGAAGCGGAAGAGCATGTCTTCGTAGGTCGGGTACGGGTAGTAATCAGCCGGCAACACGCCTTCGAGCGCGTCCACGGCAGAGCGAACGCCCGCCATCGCAACAAAGACCTTTTCGCGGTACAGTTTGGCCTTTTTGTGAGTATCGCCTTCGTCACGAGCACCGGCTAATTCTTTTTCAAGCACAGCCAGGGCGCCATAGGATTTTGCCAAAAGATCACCACCAGACTTCAGCTGAGCTTCAGGTCCGCTGACGTCAACCTTAACGGCTTTAAGGGTTTCGATACTCGCTGCCAGACCGGTCAGCCATTCCAAAACGGAAGGCAGAATGTTCTTCTTGACCATTTCAATCTGGACACCGGCTTCGATGTTGATGGTCTTGGCATACTTCTCGAGGTAGATCTCGACACGACTATGCAGCTCTTCTT
>JAJXVP010000044.1 GCA_021782055.1 bacterium
CAAAACCTAGGAGGCCGCGATGAAACCCTCTCCGTTAAAAGGCCGGTCCTGCCTCATGATGGCAGACCTTTCTACCGCTGAAATTCGGTATCTTCTCGATTTGGCTCACGAGGTCAAACGTCAAAAAAAAGAGGGTCTGGTCACACAGCGCTTTCAAGGCAAAACCCTTGCCATGATCTTTGAAAAACCCTCGACCCGCACCCGGGCCGCCTTCGAAACCGCCTTTGCCGAAGAAGGGGGACACCCTGTCTTTTTGTCAAAAGACGACATTCAGCTCGGACACAAAGAATCGATTGAGGACACTGCCCGTGTCTTGGGACGGATGTTTGACGCGATCATGTTTCGAGGCTTTCAGCAAACCACGGTAGAAACGCTGGCCTCCTTTAGCGGCGTTCCGGTCTACAACGGCCTTACCGACATGGCCCACCCTACCCAAGTTCTTGCCGACCTTATGACCCTCGAAGAGGCCTGGGGTGGCAAACTTCAGGGCAAAACCCTGGTCTACTGCGGTGATGGTCGCAACAACATGAGCCATACCCTCATGGTCGGCGCCGCCCGCATGGGAATGAAATTTGTTATCGCGGCCCCCGAAGTTTTGTACCCCGCCGAAGAGGACGTTGACTTCTGCCGTGATATCGCCAGCCAAGAGGGCACAGAGCTCGTGATTACCAGCGACCTTAAGGCCGCCGTCAAAGGGGCCGACGCCGTTTATACCGATGTTTGGGCTTCGATGGGCGAAGAAACTCTGCTCCACCTGCGTCGGCAGATCCTTCAGCCCTACCAGGTCAATGCCGAGGTCATGCACGCGACTGGCAAGCCCGAGGCGATCTTTTTACACTGTCTGCCTGCCGTCAAGGGCGAAGAAGTCACTTCTGACGTCATCGAGGGGCCGCAAAGCCGCGTGTGGGATCAAGCCGAAAACCGCAAGCACACCATCAAGGCGTTAATGTTGGCCACCTTGGTGTAAAGACGCTGGAGCCGGGGCTGGCCCCCGGTTGTGAAATATAGTATATTTTCTATATTATCACCGTTTTCAAGCAGGAGTCACTCATGAAAATTTCGTCTTGGGGTTCAGGTCTTCTCACCGTTCTCGCCTTCGGCTTTCTTTCGTGCGCCCCCAAAGTTTCAGCCCAAGAAGCAACCACCCCGACGCCCCCGACCCAACCTAGTGCAACAGACGCGCCCCTGGTTGCCCCAGTTCAAGAAAATCCTTTAGCCAGCGTGATGGATTCTATGGGTCTTCAGCGAGTTCAAGGGAACCCCGAACTGCTAGACTTTACGGCGACTACCCTGGCGGGCAAGAGTGTTAAGCTCAGCGACTACAAAGGAAAGGTCATCTTTTTAAACTTTTGGGCGACGTGGTGCCCCCCTTGCCGGGCCGAAATGCCCACCATTGAAAAGCTCTGGAAAAAGCTTGGCAATAACAAAGACTTTGTATGGCTGGCGGTAGACGCCCAAGAAAACCCCGCTGTGGTGAAAGCCTTTATTCAAAAGACGGGGTATACCTTTCCCGTTCTATTAGACACCACCGGTCAAGGGGGCTCCGAATACGGGGTACAAGCCATTCCTACCACCTATGTGATCGACAAAACCGGTCATGTTCTGGGGGGCCGTGCCGGGGGCAAAGAATGGGATACCCCCGAAGTTCTCCAAGGCATCGAGAAACTCTTAGCCCAAAAGCCTTAAAACCAGTCGCATGAAAGACCTCACCTACGATACCAAAGACCGAATCTGCGCTCTGGCAACCCCGTGGGGTATGGCCGCCTTTGCCGTTCTGCGCTGTACAGGTGAGGGCTGTATCGAGGCCCTGGCCCCGTTCTTTACCCCTTCACAGCGCCTACTTCAAGCACCCGGAGGTTCGGCCCTTGTAGGCTGGCTTAAGGACGAGAGCGGTGAAAAGCTCGATCAAGTCGTGGCCACAGTTTGGCGGACACCTCATTCGTATACGGGACAAGACTCGGTGGAGCTGACCTGTCACGGCTCGATGGCCGTGGTGAAGCGTGTTCTCGACGAGCTGACTCGGACGGCCTTTAGGCCCGCTGGGCCTGGCGAATTTACCTTACGGGCCTTTTTAGCGGGCAAGCTTGACTTAACCAGAGCCGAAGCTGTTCATGAGCTCGTGGCCTCGAAAACCGATGCGGCCCGAGCAGGGGCCCTTCATCGTCTGGGGGGGAGTGTCGAAACACGACTTCGCCAATTCCGCGCCCAGCTCATGGATGTCATGGCCGCCGTCAATATTCAACTCGACTATGCCGAGGATGAGGCCGATACGCCTGAACCTCCGTACGCCCTTCTCGACAACCTGATCAACGGCCTTGAAACGCTCTCGGATAGCTGGAAAACGGGCCGAGTTTACCAAGAGGGGCTCAAAATCGTTTTGGCAGGAAAAACCAATGCGGGAAAATCGAGCCTTTTTAACGCCTTTTTGAAAGAAGACCGTTCGATTGTTTCGGACGAGCACGGTACCACCCGCGATTTTATCGAAGCCTGGGCCGACTTTGACGGCATCCCCGCCCGCCTTTTTGATACCGCCGGTCTGCGCGAAGCCGAAAATCGGGTAGAGCGCGAGGGCATACGGCGCTCGCAAGACTTATTGACCAACAGTGATCTTGTTTTTTATCTCGCTGATGGAACCCAAGGTCTGAGTGAGGACGATACAGAAATCTTAGCGCAGAGAGAGAATTCTTCAGTGCCTTGGGCGCTCTTGTGGACGAAATGTGACTTAAGCGACGCCTTACCGGCCCCGGCTGGGTGGCTGGGAGTCTCGGCTTTCTCCGGTCAAGGTTTGGTGGAGCTGACCACCTGGGTTAAAACGCAAGCCTTACCCGAAGGGAGCGCTCCCGACGCTGTCGTTATCGACTCAGTTCGTCAAAAACAGCTTTTAGACCGGGCCGTCAGTGCCTTAAAAGCGGTGCATACAGGGCTTGAGGCGGGCTTTCCGGTAGACATGGTTGCCCTGGACGTGCAAGACGCCCTTCAGGCCCTGGGCGAGATTGTGGGTGAGGTGACCAATGCGGACATCCTCAATCATATGTTTGGCAATTTTTGTGTGGGGAAATGATTACCCTTGGGCGATAATCTCGTAAGCCCGGCCTTTATCGGTCGGTTCCATGTCTCCAGGCATCTTTGAGGCCCCCAGGGCACTGCCAACCATATAGAGGGCACAGTGCAAATAGCTGGACTGGCAAAACTTTTCTTTTACCGCCGCCGCTTCTTGAGGTTTGTTGGCCAAGAGGCCACTGAACACCGGGCAGGTATTCAGGAATTCGCAGGTCTCCATGCGTGTCTCCCGTGGGTACCCCTTAACAATACCAGAACCTTGCTGACTTGACCAGCACCTTTTTACACTCATGAGCCTTGGAACGGAATTCTCATGAGTGTAGCGACCTCGTTTTTCTAGAATTGGGCTGTTTGTCTTACTAATAGAAGCAGGGAACAATACTTAACAAAGACAGGCAGAATATGGTAAATTTCTGCTCCGGCTGGCTCCCCCGAGCCTGGTCACGAAAAGGAAAAACCTGTGGATTTTGATGCGGTAGTTGTTGGTGGCGGTCATGCAGGAATTGAGGCGGGGCTTGCCATCGCTCGAATGGGCTTTTCAACCTTGCTGATTACCCAAAGCTTGGACACTATTGGCCGTATGAGCTGTAACCCTGCCGTCGGTGGCTTGGCCAAGGGCAATATGGTGCGCGAGATCGATGCCTTGGGCGGCGAGATGGGGCGTTTGATCGACAAAACGATGATACAGTTCCGTGTCCTTAACCGCTCGCGGGGCCCCGCCGTGCAAGCCCCCCGGGCCCAGGCTGACAAGCTGGCCTACGCGGTCGAAGCTCGAAAAACCCTCGAAAATCAACCCGGTTTGACGCTTTTCATGGATACCGTTACCGATTTTCTTCTTGATTCCTCCGGCGGAGCCGTTACAGGCGTCGTCACAGAACGCGGAAAAAAGTTTAGTTGCCGCACCGTCGTTTTGACGACGGGAACCTTTCTTGCCGGAAAGCTCTTTATTGGTGAGTGGTCAGGACCTGGCGGCAGGTTGGGCGAAATGGCGGCCTATGGGCTTGACCGCCGGTTGCGAGAGCTGGGCTTTAAGGTGGGTCGGCTTAAAACTGGAACCCCTGCCCGGGTAAAGCGTTCCAGCTTAGATTTTTCAAAAATGGAACCGCAATTTGGCGATGACGATATTGTTCCCTTTTCGTTTGGACAACTCAAAGTTGACCGCCAACAGCTCCCCTGTTATGTCACCTATACCAACGACGAAACTCACCAGGTGCTCCGCAACAATATGCACCGTAGCCCCCTGTACAGCGGAAAGATTGTCGGTAATGGCCCCCGCTACTGCCCCAGCATCGAAGATAAAGTCGTTAAGTTCCCTGATCGGGAACGCCATCAGGTTTTTATTGAACCCGAGGGCTTGTATACCGACGAAATGTACCTGAACGGCATTTCAAGCTCGATGCCCGAAGATGTTCAAGAGCGGTACATTCACACCATTCCCGGTCTGGAACACGCCGTAATTGTCCGCCCCGGTTACGCCGTCGAGTATGATTACATGGACCCGAGCCAGCTGTACCCCAGCCTCGAAACCAAGCGTCTGGCCAATTTGTTCGTCGCCGGTCAGACCAACGGAACCTCGGGGTACGAGGAGGCGGCCGCTCAAGGGCTGATGGCGGGTATCAATGCCGCCCTCAAGATGCGGGGTGAGCCGCCCCTGGTTTTGTCGCGAACCGAAGCGTATATTGGCGTTCTTATTGATGACCTGGTCACCCTGGGAACCGAAGAACCCTACCGGATGTTCACTAGCCGTGCCGAACACCGGTTAAACCTGCGCCATGACAGTTGTGACCGTCGGCTAACCGAAAAAGGCTATCGTATCGGCTTAGTGGACGAAAGCGCCTGGCAAAGCTTTTTGCACAAAAAGCAAACCATTGAAGCCCTCAAAGATAGCCTTAAAGCTCGTCGCGTCACGCCCAAAGACGCTGTGCTGTGCCCCGTCTTGGGGGCGCACCTGGGGGATACATTTTACCAAAGCTTGAAAGACCCCACGGTTGATTTTCAGTCGTTAACTTCGGCGGACCCCACTCTAACCCAAAACGCCCCCGAGTCGTGGCTGAGTTTGGCCGAGCTGGATATTAAGTACGAAGGCTACATTGGGCGGCAACAGCTTCAAGTCGAACGCTTTGAACGCCTAGAAAACCTCTCGATTCCCGAGGACTTTAATTACGACGCCCTGGCCGGGATTTCTCGGGAGAGCCGTGAAAAGTTCAAGAAAATTCGCCCCCTGTCGGTTGGTCAAGCCGGACGAATTTCAGGGGTCCGAACCAGCGATTTAGCGGTTTTGATGCTTACCCTAAAAAAATAGTGGTGAAATTCACAAACCTGAGGTAAATTGTAACTATGAAAAAGTTACAGTTGGCGCAAACGCTCAATCACAACCGTTTAGACGATGTCTGGCGGTTTATCTACGAAACCCTAGCCTCGTGGCTCCCCGTTGGCCGCCTTGAGGATCTTCACCGACTGTACGACCATACGATTGCCTTGTACCAAGGAGAAATTCCCGGGTACCAGGCCTGTAAAACCGAGTATCACAACCTGCGGCATACGATTGATGTCACCGTAGCCACCGTTCGCCTCATTGATGGCTATAACTTAGAACACTCCCCTTTGGGCGAAGAGCTGATCCGTGAAACCTGTGAGGCGGCTCTGCTCCATGACGTGGGCTACATTCAAGAAAGTTCCGATACCGAAGGCACGGGAGCCAAATACACAAAAACCCACGTAGCTCGCGGGGTGGCTTACCTTGCCACCTATGCCAAGGTTCTGGGGCTCGAACCGCATGAACGACGAGGCCGACTGATCTGGGGAACAGACTTAGCAAAACCTTGGACTTCGATAGGATTTTCTAGCGATCTTGAAGAAAAATCAGCCGCCTTGTTAGCCACCGGGGATCTTTTAGGCCAGATGGCCGATCGCGCTTACCTCGAAAAGCTTCTTTTCTTGTACTACGAATTCCGTGAAGCGGGCTTTTCGGACTACCAGACCGAATTTGACATGCTGAAAAAAACCCTAGGCTTTTTTGATGTGATACAAAAGCGCCTCGACACGACTTTATCGTCAGTGTACAACCTCGCAACGGCGCACTTCCGCACCCGTTTGGGGCTAGAAGCCAACCTCTACACAGAATCGATCGAGGGGCAAAAGGCTTACCTCAAAACGGTTATAGACGATACTGTCAAGAACTTTCGTCAAAAGCTGAAGAGGCTCGATTTAGAGAAAGCCCCCGCGCCGGCTTTTATGCTGTCGTCGATGACAACGAGGTAAACCTCAATGCCGCAAAACGGCGGTTTGGTGCGGAGTGTCGCTCTTCCATCGCTAGACTCCTGAAATGAGAAAGTCAACCGACGTTAAAACTTTCGCCCGACAATTCCTTTTGGAACTGCAGCCATTTGTTGAGTCAGCAGAACGTAATCATTGTTTTCAACTCGTATAGTAGGATTAAGATTCTTAAGGATCGAATTTCGCATTTCTTCTCTTTGCATTAAAGGAATCACTAGACGTGTTTCTAAATTTGAAAGTAATTCTGTGTGAACGTCTAGAAGGAACGGATAGACTTCGTTATTTGTCGATTGATTTGCGTGTAGGGAAAAATCTGACCTCAGAACAACCTCAGCCCATCAACGAAAAGCCCAACTTCTTGCATCTTGTTGTTGTAGCTCTCAATCGAGGCCTTGTTCTGGCTCTTGCATTCGTCGATTTCTCGTTGGCGAAGTTCCTCTGCCAAGGCTACCTCCAGTATGGATGATACATCGATTTTTCTCTCTTTGGCCCTGCGAAGTAAATCACTGTTGACTGTCAGATTGGTCGGTTTTCTAGGCGCAGAGGTGTCATAGAGATGCACACTCACGTGTCCCCTCCATACGTATATGGTATGCGCATATGGTGCCTTTGTCAAAGTCCAGTCCTTAAGAAACCCTGCAAAAACTATCGTGACTGGTAATGCCGAGAGTGCGTTCCATACCGAGTTCACAGTGCAGTCGCGGCTTGAAGATGGTCGCTCTGTTGACGCACGGCTGGATCTTTTGGTGGAAACAGCTGGCGGCTTTTACATCGTCGACCATAAACTTTCGCACAAGCCGGTTGTGAACGCTGATGAAATGATCGCCCTCCTTCAGGACGGTGGTTGGTGGAAGCAAACCAATCATTCCAATAACCTAATAATCTGCAAAAGAGCCTGCTGAAAAGGCTCACGTTGAGGCCCTAAACTAGCAAAAACTTCTTCAGTAGCCCCCAGCATCAGGGAATAAATTTCACTGAGAAGTTCGGCTCCCTGCGGCGTTAAAGAAAGATTGACCTTTCGACGATTTGACTTATCTTGAACTTGTAAAACTAATTGTTTTTCTAAGAGGGATGAAACTCGCTGACTAACTGAAGAACGACTAATATCTAAATATTGTGCCACGTCGTCTTGGGTCGGGGTTGGGAGTTCTCGTGCGCTCATCATAACCAGAAATTCTTGGTAGGTGACGCCTCGTTCTTCTAAGATGGTTTGCCGAGCAAGTCGATCTAATCGTATGACGATCTCGTGCAACAAAAATACTTCTGACAATTTGAAATTTAGTTTCATTACCACTCCTCGGTATACAAAGCGATCTGACCTCTGGGCTGTAGAACTTTACGGCACTCTGCGACAAAGGTTCCAGAACCACAAATATAGAACGCTGTAGTTGAAGGGTCAAAGTCGAGAAACTCAAGATGAAAATCACTGCGGTGATGCCACACCTGCACTTGATCAGGAAACTGTTGAAAAAAACGCTCATAGAGATTTTCAGGGGTGTTTCTATACCCATACCACAGTTCGGCCGTGCTTAAGCGGCCCTGTTGCCGAAGTTGCCCCAACATGGGAATAAACGGAGCGATTCCGGTTCCTGTAGCTAAAAAGATGTGACGTTGAGCTTGTTCTGAAAGACAAAAAGTACCTAGGGGGCCTTCCATCATAACCTCGGTACCAGGCTGGACGTAGAGGGCAAATTGAGGTCCCTTTCCCCCCGTTTTTAATCCAACCAAGACGGTGAGAAGTTCTTCTTGACAAGCAACAATAGAATACTCACGCCAGTCCCAAGGTCCCACCGCTATTTTCAGGTATTGTCCGGGACTCCAGACAAGCCCGGAGGGCACCTGCCAACAAAGCTCCTGGACGTCTGGGGCAACCCTCGTTGAACGAACCAAACGAGAGCGAAACTTACCTTCAGGGATGATTTGGGTCAATGGATTTCGTGGAGCGAGTTTAGCCCCATTGGCTGCCGCCATAATTTTAAAAAATCCGCCAGCACCTAATGCCTGTGCGGTGGCGGCAACTCCGCCCAAAAGAGCGCCAACAATTCCTAAACTACCACTGTCTTCTCCAGCGAGGAATAATCCTTTTAAAGGGGTCTCGGGACCAAATTTGGGACCTTGAAACAGTTCAGGTTGAGCAGGAAGTCCGTAGAAGCGGCCCTGCGGGTGCGAGGTATAATGTTCAACAGTTAGCGGCGTCGAAAGTTCTTGATAAATCACTAAATCTTTGAACCCCGGTAGGGTTTGATCGGCTAGGGCGATTAACCCCCGCGAAATTCGATCCTTTAATTCGTCATAAACCGCACCGCGATTGCCGCGCGGGCGCCCCTTACCTGCTTGAAAGTATTTGTCATCAACGAAGGCAGTTATCTCGGCGGTAAAAAAGCTTTCCTTCCCCGATTTCAGTGATGGAAATGACAAAAAGCCGTGACGTGGGTTCCCTTCAAGAAGGTCTTTAGCCTGCCCTTCTAGGTCGTTATGGTCAAAACTGCGGTTAAGCCAAAGGTTTTCGCCTGTAACCCCTAAAGTTCGAGCCGAATCTTTTAGGCGAAGATACAATGTGACGGCACTTCCCCCGCAGGTGAGCTTTGCTATTTTTTTTCGTAAGCGTAGAATTTTTTGGTGCTGAAAGCTCTCGGGAAGAAATGACGTATAGGTAAGCTGGGCACCAGCATCTGAAATCACTAAAGGCGCCTGGATGAACTGTTCTGGTTCATAGGGGTTTCTTCCCCTCACCATAACCCCCGTAATTTTGCCTTTTTCGTAACTGATTTGGGTAACTTCATGCCCTGTCAAAAGCCGACCACCATAGGCTTCCAGGAGGCTTTCTATGGTACGAGCAATGCAATGACTCCCGCCTTGGGGAAACCATGCTCCTTCAAAATAATGTGTGGTAATTAAGGCGTGAATGGCAAAGGAACTCTGGGACGGAGGAAGGCCATAATCCCCCCAATGTGTCACGAGAAGTGCTTTAAGCTGAGAGTCTTGAAAGTGTTGGTCCAGGTAAGACCCTGTAGTTTGTAAAGCTAACCGGCGATTTGCAAGAAGCAGAGGCCCCAGAAAAAATCGCAAACCAGGTAAAAACTTTGCGGTAAAATCCAGAATATTCCTTTTTTGGCAACGCTCAAGGTCTCGAAAGTACCGTTTCAGGGCTTTCTCTTCGTGAGGGTATCTTTCGATAAGCTCGGCAAGGTAAATCTTTTTATCAGAAGGGACCCGAAAATCAAATTGGGGATAAACAAAGCGATCAAACCTTTCAGGCATGCGGTTCCAATGAAGGTGCCCTTGTGAAAGAAGGTCAAAGAATTTTCGTGCCAGGCTACCTTGCCCCAACTCCCCAACGTAATGAAGCCCCACATCCCACTCGGCACCATCACGACGGAATGTATGGGTTAAACCTCCAGGTTCTGTATGCTTTTCGAGTACCAAAACGCGTTTACCGCCGACAGCAGCCAACAACCCCGCTGACGCCAAACCTCCGATCCCCGATCCGATAACAATGGCATCCCAAACCTTCGTCATAACCTTGTCTCCTCATCTTCAATGATACACAGATTATAACATTGTCTGTTTATATAGTAAACAGTCAAATATAAAAACCTTTGGCTTTATACCAGGGCCTCATTGTTGTCCCGATCATACCGGCTATTCCGTCGAAACCGTCACCGCTTGTAAATCTTTCGCGCTGGTATGTTTGCGTTCAAACCGGTAGAACGCCGCCGGTACGACAAAGAACGTCAAAATGGCTGACGTAAGAACGCCACCGAGCATAACGACACCGACCTTTTGACCAAACTCCGCCCCCTGCCCCGCCGCAAACATCAACGGAAAACTGATCATCAAAACCGTCAGCGTCGTCATAATGATGGGTCTAAAACGAAGTCCGGCGGCCTCGATCAAGGCCTGAGCTAGGGGCATTTTGCCTATCCGTTCCATAACAAACTCTAGATAAATAATGGCGTTCTTGGCCGAGAGCCCAATCAGCATCAACAGACCTAACATGGCAAACAAGTCCATTCCGCCACCGAACAAGTACACGGCGACCAAGGCCCCGATCAAGGCTAAGGGGACAGGCATTAGCAAATAAATAGGGTATTTCCACGAGTTAAATTGCGAGGCCATTACCAAGTAGACCAAGAAAAGAGCCAGACCAAAGATCATGGGTAGCAAGGTACCCAACTGCGCGGCCAGAGCTTGCGGGCTAAACGCACCGCCGTTGGACACATCGACCCCTTGTCCTACTAATCCTACTTTGATCAAATCGGCTTGTACCATGTTTTGAAAAGCCAACGCGGGCGGAGCATTGGGTTTAAGGTCGATGTCGACGGTTGCGGAGTACAGGCGGTCATGCCGCGTAATGCTCAAAGGCGATTCGGTTAACACAAAAGACCCCAATTGCCGCATACTCAAGTTCGTTTGCAGAGTCGGGGAATAGACCTGAAGATCCAATAAGGATTGAGCTCCGTGAAGCAAGATGGGGTTGGCCATCACGTAGACCGGATAGCTCAAACCGCCTTTTACCAGGTTCGAGGCCTGGATACCTGTCGCATAGGTTTCTAACGCCAAGGCAATCTGCTGTGTGGTGATTCCAGTTCCCTTAAGTGCGGTTTGGTTGGGCATAAAGTTACGCTGAAAGGTCATGTAGTCTAAACTGGTGGTCACGTCGACGGCGTAAGGATTCTTTTCAACTTCTTTGCGAATCAGCGGAATTGTTTTCTTTAACAGCCCAAAGTCAGCCGAGGTAAAGGTGATTTCGGCTGTACCTCCGCCAAAACCTCCTGCGTTGCCTCCATACCTGGCGGTATTAACGAATAACCGTGCCGAGGGCTGTTTGGCAAAGATTGGCAGGAGATCTTTTCGCCATTCTGGGGCAAGCTCAAAGACGTTCTTTCGTTGCTCGATCGGAACCAACTGAACAGTCAAATCTGCGTCAGCCTGCCCCGCGTAGATTAACGTCTGAACCGTTTTTACTTCTTTTTTCTTGAGAAGAACTTTTTCGATCTTTCCGACGTATTCATTTTCGATATCATCCGAGGTTCCTGGCGGCATATGAAGGCTGACATACATTAACCCGCCATCTGACGAAGGCTGAAAGTTGAACGGAATTTTTGGTACCAAAAAAACCACGGTTCCGACAAACAGAGCCAACGCCCCTAGCAAGACGAACCCGTTGAACTTCAAAACTCCTTTAAGACTGTGAACATACCTGTCCCGTACCCATGAAACAATGGCTTCGGTGGCATTGTGCAACGTCATCGTCAGGGCCTGGGCTAAAGTAAGAAGAACATGCAACAAGTAGTGAATGAGAGCCAAGATCAGCGGATAGAAGGGAATCAATACTGCGGCCAACCAGGTTTTCGTCACCAAAATCACGATAACGCCCACAACGAGGAGCAAGATTCCAAAGCCCGTTCGCCAGGCCTTCCAGCCCCACCGCAAAGACTTTCCTAACCAGGTAAAGCTCCGGGCAAAATCGCCCCAGTCGTAGTCTTTTGCCATCGGGGTATAGGCCAACCGCACCGTTAAGAACAGCAACGCCTCTAGAAGTGAAAAGAGCACTGCGGCTGACAAGCCTAACGAAAACTGCATCAAGTAGCGGCCAATAACGCCGCCAATAAAACTGACAGGGATCAACACCGCTAACAGCGAAAGCGAGGCAGCGACAACGGCCGAAAACACCTCGCTGGCCCCCCGTAGAACCGCTTCACGCAGGGGAATCCCCATTCGCTGGTACCTCTCGACGTTCTCAGCGATAACAATAGAGTCGTCGACAACGATACCAATGGCCACGATAAGGGCTAGAATCGATACCAAGTTAAACGTAAAGCCCGCCAGGGCAAATAACACAGGACCTGCCGAGATCGCAATGGGAATGGCAAGGATGACTGAAAAGGCCGTGTTCAAGCGGCCTAAGAACAACAAAACAATAATGGCTACCACGATGGTGGTATTGATAAGTTCCTGAAACGCTTGATCCACCGAGGCGCGGATTGGCCCTGTCGTATCGTTGCTGTAGGCAAAATGATAGCCCGTCGGCAGGTTGATGGTTGCCATGGCCTTGCGAACTCCGTCACCAACTGACACAGTGTTCGAGTCCGTCGTTTTTAAAATCGACAACAGAATCGCGGGGTGTCCATTGATGCGCACATAGTCCGTCGGAACCGGCATTTCACGCACCGTTCCTAAATCAGCCACGGTAATGCCCCGATTGGAATCGACCAGGGTCTGTCGAATCTGTGATAAATCCACGGGTTGAGTGTTCGTAGCGAAGGTTAAGGTGTCTTTTCCCAGAGATAACGAACCAATCGGGAGGTTAACTTCATCGGCGGCTATCGCCGCAGTGACGGCTTGGGGGTTGAGGTCGTATAAGGCCAGCCGACTGGGATCTAACAGAACCTGGATCTGACGGGTAACTAAACCGTCTATCTGAATATTGGCAACCCCAGGAATACGCTCGAGCTGGGGCGTGAGTTGATTCTGAATGTAATCGCCGACGCCTCCCATGCCAATCCCATCGGCCCAAACACCAAACTGGATAATCGGTTGAGAGTTCGGGTCAAAGGTCAGTACCATGGGGGCTTGGATTCCCGTGGGGAGAGTCGGTAAAATTCGCGATACTGCCGCCGAGACATAGTTGGCGTCGACATTTTTGTCTGTGCTTTGATCAAACGAAATTCGGACTCGACTTACCCCGGTTGAGCTAGTCGAGTCAATATCTTGAACCCCTTCAATCGAGGTCACCTGGTTTTCAATAGGCTCAGTAATTTCTTGGTTGATAACATCGGGGGTCGCCCCCGTATAATTCACTCGCACTAAAACCACGGGGATGTTAAGCTCAGGCATCAAGTCGACGCCTAGAGTTACCGTTGAAACCACACCAAACGCAAAAATCCCCAAAAAGATCGCCACGGCCAGGACATAACGTGTAACCGAAAACTTAACGAGCGGATTCACCTTCTGAAAGAGTTTCGTTTCTAGTTGGGCTAAACCGCCTGTGGCTTTTTCAGGTAAATTCCCTTGAGGGTTCGTGGGGAGGTCAGAACTCATAACTGACCGCCTTGATTCGATTCTTGATCAGACATCAAACGGATAGGAGCTCCTGGTAACAGGCCAGGAGGTGGGGAATCAATGACGACGGTCTGATCAGCGATCCCCGACACAGCCGCCAAAGTTCCGGCCTCGCCTAAAACAGTAATGGGGGTTTTAACCGACTTGTTGTCCGCTACAGTAAAGACGTATGAAACACTACCATCAGACTGAAGAGCCGACACCGGGACAACCGCGCCTTTTGCAACAACCACCTCATACCGTACCGTCCCGACCACACCAAAGGGAACCTTAATCGGTTCCTTGGGCCTAGCAGTCATCGGCAACAAGCCATTCACGGGGGCCCCTGGGAACGAGGATATCGTCAGGGGGTACGCCACACCAGCGACAGTAAACATTGCCGGGCGCCCCACCGTCAGCGAAATGGCATCCGACGGGACCACGTTAAAGCCTATTTGCTTTTCAGGCCCCACCATCGTAAAACTTTGACTAGCGGGTGTGACATACTGACCAGGGTTCACATTGACTACCGTCAATTGACCCGAATAAGGGGCACGAACCACCGTGTACGACAAGTTAAGTTTTGCCTGCTCGACCTGAACTTCTGCGGTTTGAATAGCCAGTTTAAGTTGGGCTAAGGTTTGCTGGTCAGCATCTTTATACTGGCTCAAGGCGATTTTCGCAGCCTCGAGATTCGCCTGAGCGGTTTGTAGCTGTGCCTGTGCGGTAGCGACATCCGATGATGACGCACCGCCGATAGCATACAGTTGCTTACTGGCTTCGTAGCCCTTTTCAGCGACATCAACAGAGGCCTGGGCGGACTGAACTTGAAGTTTCAGCTTTGGGCCATTTTGATCGTTATTCGATTTGGTAATATCGTAGTTAAGTTTTGCATTGGCCAACGCCGTTTCGGCGGTTTTTAAGGTCAACAGCAACTGGGAATCATCAATTTTGTAGACGGGCTCCCCTTGCCGTACGTAGTCCCCTGCTAAGTGGTAAACCTTGGCAACCACGCCTGAAATCTGAGGCGCCACGGGCGACTGAACCACCGGCTCAACCGAACCGGCCACCTCGCGGTAGGTGGTCAAATCCCGAAACACCGCTTTGGTCGATAGCACGGCAGTCGGACCACGGCCGGTGCTTTCGGCGGATTTGCGACCATGATAACCAGCTTCTGGTTTGGCACTTGCCGCCCCCTGATGACAAGAAACTAGGGCTAAAGCTGAGCCCAGCAGGACTAACCCACGAAAAACTTGGCGATAGTTCATAATTTCTCCTCGACGCCCATGTCCTGCATGAGCTGTAAAACAGCAAGCTGAGCGGCGATTTTTGCGCTCAAGGCCGCTAGTTGACCGTTCGTCAGATAGACCTCGGCGGTTAAATAGTTGCTTAAGGTGTTCGTTCCCAGATGCCATTGAATTTCCGCAACATCCAAGAGCTTTTTAAGGACTTGGGCGTTTTCGACAGCGACCTGCCAATTTTTCTTTTTGATAATGACCTGGTTCCAGTCGTTCGTGAGGGTAGCTGTCAGGTTGGCCCTCCACTGCGCGGTTTGTAGCTGACTTAAAGCCACTTGTTCATCAGAAATCTTGGCCGCCAACGAGGTCGCACCGGCATCGATAGTGGGCAAACCAATCTTGGCCCCTGCGGTAAAGGTGACCGCGCTGGTGTTGCGGTACAAGTCAAAACCGTAGTTCATCCCGCCCGTCACCGTGGCGGTTATGCCGTTTTGTGCTAACACCAAGGTTTTATTCAACAAAGCCGCTTGCTTGGACAGGGCATATTCCTGAGGTTCTACCCTATGGGCCAAAGCGGTCTCCCAAGCCTGTTGGTAGGAACTTACCGGAAGAGCGGGCATGGGCGGAGAATCCACCTGGTAAACAGCATCGGCTGGCCTCCCAATGAGAGCCGACAGAGTCATACGAGCAACTTGGAGGGTAACTTGGCCTCCTTCGAGTCCTACTTTTGCGGAATTGAGGTTAGCCGCCGCTTGTTCTAAGTCAACTTGGGTAGCTTTACTGACTTGAACGTTAATTTTGACAATGTCGTATTGCTTTTGACGCTGTTCTAAGGTCTTTTTTAACAAATCAAGATTTTCTTGGGCAGAAGCCAGGTTGTAGTAGGCTTGTTCAATGCCGAAAACTTGACTGATACGGTTGGCTCGGTCAGTCAGAATGGCGTTCTCGTATTGGATTTGATCAGAATCGACGGTGGCCTGGGACTGCCCGCCCGGGTAGCCGTCCCAAACCGTTTGCGACAGGTTAACTCCCAGTGATCCGTAGTCGGTGCTGGACCCGTCTTGGTATTGCTGAAACGTCCTCGAGGCGGTCGTAGACAAGGCGGTACCCGCCGAAGCCGCTGAAAGGGTTCCCCCCATCGTTTGCGGTATGGGCGTGTTAGACAAGGTCGTACCAGTTGTTCCATAGCCGGAAGTGCTGTTTAAGGGCGGCAAAATCGGGTTGGTCCTTGCCACGACTGCGGCATCGCCAGCACTGTCCGAGAGGCCATAGTTGAGGTTTCCCGTCATGGAAAACAACCGATGTGCCTGAGCGGCTTCGACCGTTAAGCGCGATGTGGACAGCACATTCGCCAGAATGGCGCTCTGCGGTCCGTTTTGTAAGCCCTGACGGACAGCGTCACTCAGCGTTAACTGAGGCAAAGTCTGCCCCCAAGCGTGGAAGGTTCCCAAAAGAACCAAGCCCCATGCCAACCTCTTCATTCATGCCCTACCTGCTCGTTAATTTAATGATCCTACTCTGTCTCGTCAGCCCTTGGCGCTTAAAGATTTATTAA
>JAJXVP010000318.1 GCA_021782055.1 bacterium
CAAAGTTCCCGGGGAACGCGGGGCTGTGAGGCTCGTAAGAGCGAAACAAAGGGGGCGATGCCGGTCCCCGTGGCGATCCAGACTTCCCTGGGACCACCTTGGGGCTTAAAGAGGGCAAAAGGGGTGCCTACGCCTACCTCATTACCAGGTTTTCGGTGGGCAAGCCAAGAAGAAAAACCGTTTTCGAGACGGCGAAACAAAAAGCTCAGGTGTTCTTGGTCGGGGTGTGACGAAAAGCTATAGGGACGAGAGGTAATTCCATCGGTATGAATCAACAACGCACAATCGCCTGCCTGGTACGACAAACCATCTCGTTCAACAAGGAGTTCAAAAACATCGACAGAGCGAGGAACTAGACCCAGAACGCGTGACACGGGGCCTTCAGTCCCCTCGTTTTCCTGTCACTTTAATGATGTGAAACCCAAACGAGGTGGAGACCACATCGCTCAGACTGCCGACGCCCAGCTTTTTTACCGCGCTTTCAAACGCGGGTACCATTTTACCGGGGCCCAACCAACCCAGGTCGCCTCCCTGTGCTTTTGAAGGGCAGGTCGAGAACTCTCGTGCTAAGCCTTCAAAGGATGATCCTTGCTTGACTCTTTTGAGTAGTTCCATTGCCAACGCCCGATCTTTGACCAGAATATGGCTCGCCTTCCATTCCATTAGGACTCTCCTTGAATACAGGTGACCGGAATTTGTAAAAACTCAGGTCCTTCATAATTTTCCCAACTTCCAATGTCTTGAGAAAACCTGGCAACCGTCAACAACTGGGCTAGGTCACCCCGCAAAGGAACTCCAAAAACGGGTTGAATTTGATGGTTTTCATACCATAGAGCCTCTTCGGCCACGGCGGACCATCGTCCAGTCGCTTCCTCAACCTCAAAGGTCCGCCACTTGAGGATCTCGAGTGCGGGCTGCGTCGTAAGATCTTGACGGGTCAAAGTACCCGGCGCCAAAGAAAAGTTGCCATTTAACCCAGTTAAAGGGAGGCCAAGGTAGTGCGCGGTTTCTTGACTCGTCATAAAAGAACGTACGATGCCGTCTTCGACCAGAGTACGCCGCGAAAAGATAAGCCCTTGGTCATCAAAAAAGTTGGTGTTAGGCGAATTATACAGCTGAGGAAGGGCTTGTAGGGTAATGGTGTCGCCCTGAGGCAGGACCCCCAAGAGGGGTTGACCCGCCTTTTCGCGCGAGAGCCCCGCATAGAGACTGAGGCCAGAAAGTCGACGAACCAAAAGTCCCACCAGCTCACCAACCAAGTGGCCGCGCAGATAAACAGCTTCGGGGCGTTTATTTGACCACCGCTGCGCAGACATAAATTGCAAGGCGCGGCGACCACGTTCTCGAACTAAGGCACTTAAAACGTCCGGAACAAATTCACTAAAGCGAAATTCGGTGGTGACCGGGTGTGTTTCTGGCGATGAACGAGGCAAAAGCATCAGGTCAACGGTGGCATGCCAGGTCAAATCGACTAACTCGCGCCCCAAAGAATCTTGGTACAAACGCTCTTCTTTTTCGAGGCGAAGAAATTCACTTTGCAGAAAAAAGTCTTCTTTTTCGCAGGCGCGGACGAGAATTTCTTGTAGAGGGGCTATCCATTCCCCTAAATCCTGTTTTGAAAATGACGATACCGAATTTTGTGTCGCCGTGGGCTGAGTGATCTCAAGGGGAAACCAGGGGATGATTTCTTCGTCTAGGATCTTTTGCTCAGGTTCGTCACCGAAACGTTCCCAGGTTTGGTGGGCAAAGCTTTTACGTCCCTCGTAATGAGTTTCACGATAGGAATGGGTGGTGCTTTGGCTCTCAAAAAACCGATTTTGCCGGGACGTGGAATCTTGTCCCGGTTCCGCAGGGAATTGCGCGGTGCAAATTTCTGAACGGCGGGTAAGACGTTTCCAATGTTCATCCGACATGCGTGTTCCTCCCAGTCAGCTGGTATGATAATACTTCTTGCCCCGTCCTGCCAGTCACTTTTCGGTTTTACCAAATTTGTGGATTATTAAGGCATGAAAAACCCCTTTCCGTATGTGACGGTCAGTTATGCGCAGAGCCTCGATGGCCGAATCGCGACAAAAAGCGGTGATAGCCGTGGGCTGGGTAGCCCTGAAAGTTTGGTTTTAGCGCACCAGCTACGCCGGGACCACCAAGCGATTTTGGTTGGAATTGGTACCGTTTTGGCTGACGACCCCCAGTTGACCTGCCGCTTGGTTCAGGGGCGTAACCCTATTCGGGTCATTCTTGATACGGAGCTACGATTGCCCTTGGGGTCGAAGTTAGCCACGAGTGTTTCTCAAGCCCCCGTTTGGTTGCTCTACCGAGGTCAAGGAACTCGCAAGCCGGAACTTGAAGCCTCCGGTTGTCGATGCTTGAACGTCAATGACTACCCTGGTGCTGGTAAAGGCCTACCTGCGGTGTTGGGGACTTTAGCGAACGAAGGGGTTTCTTCGGTTTTTGTTGAAGGCGGAGCACAAGTGATTACCTCGTTTTTAGGCTCGGGGTTGGTAGACCGTTTGATTACGGTCACGGCCCCACTTGTTTTAGGAAAGGGAATCGAAGCTGTCGGCGACTTAGGGGTGGTGACCTTGACTCAGGCCCTACGTCCTCGAAGCTTAAAACGCTGGGAGCTAGGGCCCGATCAGGTCACAGAATTGCGCTTTACCTCTCGTCAGGCACCCGAAGAGATCTTGGGCGGGTCTTGAAGGCGAGTACCCAAGAAACCGAACAAACTTCCGGCAATGCCGCCAAGAATATGGGCAAAGTGTGAAATATTGTCGTTCTTAAACATCTCGACGATCTCTTTGCCCAAAAAGAAGACCAGGATTAACGGAAGGGTAAGAGGAATTTCTCCTTGGCGGATGTTGGTAAAGGACACCAGCAAAATCATCATAAAGACGATGCCCGAGGCCCCCATCAACGACGTGGTAAAAAATAGAACGTTGATGATACCGGTCACGAGAGCGGTTACCAAAGCCATGAGGACAACCGTAGGGGTTTGGTACTTTTCTTCAAGAACCGGTCCTAGTAACAGCAGAAATGAAAAGTTGCCTAAAAAATGATTCCAGTCTTCGTGTCCCAAAACATGACCAATGAGCCTCCAGTAGGAAAGCGGGTCGCTCCACGAGAAGCTGCCTTGACCGCCTACCATAAAAAACTTTTGGGTAATACCGGGCATCACGTATTGGTCGAGCAGAAGAATGACCACAGCGGCCAGCGAAAAAGTCAGGGTAAAGGGGGCATTGTACCTAATGCGCATGCGTTTCCTCCGGTTGTAGCGTAATGCCCGCCCGGAACCTGGTCAAGGTAAAAGTCTTCCTGGGCTGGGCCAGGGCGTGTTTACCTGTTAGGGTTTTCCCTGGTAGTGTAAGGCATTTCCTTGGTAAACTGACATAGGAGGGTTTATGGTGGTGCAAGCGATTGTCTACGGTCTGGTTTTTTGGCT
>JAJXVP010000319.1 GCA_021782055.1 bacterium
AAGACTTTTTCCAAATAAATTGGGGGGCTTTGGCCCCCTTTTTTGCTTTTCTAGGCTTCAACCTTAACATTTTTTAACATGCAATTAACTTCTTACATGACAAAAATTTTAGTTGCGTGATATTCAACCTGGGTCTACTGTAAATCATCTAGCCAGGGCCTTACATCTTCTAGTCACATTTTGCAAACGTGTGATTTTCAAAAGCTATGTATCAAAGTTGAGGGGAACGTTTGTTCTCGTATTCTTTTCAGGAGGTCTTTATGACTATCCTCCCTACTGGGCTTCTTAAGAAGAGCCTAAGCCTCGCGGCTTTTGCAGGACTTCTTGTTTTCAGTTCCTGCCAGAATCCCACGGCCCTGACTTCTCAAAATCAGGTTCCCGCCTCGCGAAATGTGGCCCCCACAGGGACCACCATTGGGTATTCTCATCCTTCGTCTGGGGCTTTTTCTCCGGTCAATCCCTCCAGCTGGGCCACTTCCTCGTGGGGGCTTGGCGCGACCTTCCCCAACGGCGCCGGCGGAACCATGGATGTAGGTGTCTATTCAGCTGACGCCACCCAAATCCTGTTAGAAATCTACACTCAGGACACCGGGGCTTCGGCCACCTACGATTACTGGATGTCTCAGGGCTCTGACAACGTCTGGCGTGCGGCCATTTCTTCTGTTCCCAATGGCACCCTATACGCCTTCCGAGCTTGGGGCCCCAACTGGCCCTTTAATACGGCTTGGACACGAGGCAATAGCTCGGCGGGGTACATCACCGATTGCGATACCAGCGGAAACCGTTTTAACCCCAATAAAGTGCTGTACGACCCTTACGCCAAAGAAATCAGTCATGATGTCGACAGCCCTGCTTTGGTCTCTTCGGGCAACTCTGACGTCATTTTTGCCTCTGGCGGTGCCAATGTCAGCTCGACGCAAACTTACAGCGGCCCCATCACAGGCAATGTCACCATGGACCTGAGAAATATCGATACTGGGGCTTATGCTCCTAAAGCCGTCGCCTTAGTCGACAGTACCTCAACAGGAACCAAACCGAATATTCCCGAGGCCGACACCATTGTTTATGAAACTCATCTGAAGGGATTAACGGCCCATTCCTCGAGTGTCAATCTGACTACTTTATTGTCACCTTACTCGGGTTTTGCTGATGCGGCCAATGTTCCCTCCAACTTAGTAGGCACGTACGCTGGTGCCGCCTACATGGCTGGCTACCTCAAAGATTTGGGGATCAACACCGTCGAATTCTTACCCGTCATGGAAACAAACAACCAAGAAAACCCCTCGACACACTCCGGGGGAAATTACTGGGGTTACATGACCTACGGGTTCTTTGCACCTGACCGCCAATATGCCCATGATCAGAGCTTTGGTGGGCCTACAAAAGAATTCAAGCAAATGGTAGCGGCCTTCCACAACGCCGGTATTCAGGTGTACTTGGATGTCGTCTATAACCACACGGGCGAAGGCGGCACTTGGGACGGCACTGGTATGGAAGCCCAGCTGGTGAGCTTCCGGGGCTTGGATAACCGTGCCTACTACACCTTGGCCGGAACCAACAACAATTTTTACTGGGATTCTACCGGCTGTGGCAACAACTTTAACGCCGGTTCAACTCCCGAAGAGAATCTTGTGCTCTCCTCTTTGAACTACTGGTCTCAGACCATGGGCGTAGACGGCTTCCGCTTTGACTTGGCCGTCGAATTGGGACGCAACGGTAGTTCGGCCTTTTCAAGTACCGCTCCTTTGCTGACGAATATCGCCTCTTTGGCTTCCACCGACGGCTTTAAGATCATTGCCGAGCCCTGGGATACCCAAGACGGCGGCGAAATTGGAAACTTCCCTGCTGGGTGGGCCAACTGGAATGGGAATTACCGTGACGCAGTGCGCGAGTTCATGACCGGCAATCTAGCCGGTGAAAACAATCTGGGCTGGGCCGACGCTTTCTACGGCGACTACAACAAATTCTCTGGTGAAGGTGGACCTCAGAAATCTGTCAATATGATTGATGTTCATGACGGCTTTACCTTAACCGACTTAGTCAGTTACGGTTCGCAAACCAATTCTAGCCTTTCCTGGCCCTTTGGCCCCTCAGACGGCGGTACTAGCAACAACCTCAGTTCGGCTTGGGGCGGAAACCAAACCATGCGTCGGCAGGTGATCCGTGACTTCTGGACCTTCCAAGTTTTAAGTCGAGGCATCCCCATGGTGGAATGGGGCGACGAATTTGGCCGCACCGTGGATGGCAACAACAATGCCTACAATGTAGATTCGGTGGCCACCTGGAATAACTACAACATGATTGGCAGTGCTTCACCCGACACGGTTGCCACTGGGGATACTACCGGGGGAACAGCAACCTACAACAACAACCTTGGCACTTTTGCGGCGGCTTCGAGCGGTGGTCCGAATACCAACTTTGCCTTCCTGCAAGCCCTTTTGAAACTCCGTGCGGCTCACCCGGCCTTTAACCAAGCTAACTACAATGAAGCCATTTCTTTCCTGACCCCTGCCGGTTCCAGTTCTGGCTTTAATGAATGGACCCAGGCTGATGGCGAAGTGTATGTCTCGGGTAGCCAAGTCGGTGACAATGACTTCTTGATCCTTGTCAACATGACGGGAAGCAATGTCGGCTTTACGGTTCCGACAGCCCCCTCAGGAACAGCGTGGGTTCGCCGCATTGATACCAACAACTGGGCCGAGTCAGCCGATAATAACTGGAGTCAAACCGCCGGAGCGCAAATCAGCGGCAGCTATACGGTGGACAACCAGTCTATCGTGGTTCTGCAAGCTGTGCCGCAATCCACCGGGAAGTTCACGATTAAGTTTATCAATAACGGCTCGTCACAAAACGTCACCTTCCCCGGTGATGACAACAGTTGGAGTTTGACGGCAAATACGCTTTCAGCAGCCCCCAACACAACTTATACGATCACGGGTCCCAACCCCATCACCAGTGCCGTGTTGGCTCAGGGCAACAACTCTTCGACCCTTGAGCTTCAGGTTTGCAACACCTCGTCTGGTTGGAATGGAGCCTGGGGTTTTGCCTCGTGGAGCCGGTCAAGCAACATTAGTTTTTCAAACTCGGCCGACACTCAACTGAGTATTACGTGTAACCCAGGTCAAAATGTGACCCTGACGATTGACGTGGCGACAACCTCGTTGTCAGCAACGGTTCAATAATCCAGCCTCTCTTCTAACGCCTCACTTCAAAGACAAGGCCCGTTTAGACGGGCCTTGTCTTTTTTTCGGAAAAGACAGCGGCCAAGGCACGGAGTTCTTCTTGCGGGGCCGAAGTTTCCCACAGAAGATGACCACTCGGCCACGACAAAACCAGTTCCCCTTTATCGTTTTTCACAGGCCGCCACTCCAAGTTTTGGATATGCTTTATTGGGGCAAAAGAAAAAATCCCGCCATACAGTCCCTGGCGTCCGCGAC
>JAJXVP010000320.1 GCA_021782055.1 bacterium
ATAGCCTCCGTAGCCGTTCACATTGGCGGATTCACTTGGTCGGGTTTTGCTACCTGGAAGGACAATCGTTGGCAATTAGAGACTTCTTTTGGTGAAGAATTTCCTTCATCTCATTTTCCCTTTGAATCTATTCATACATTTCCTTTTACGCCAAACATTCAAACTAACGAACAGTTAACAGAACTTTATGGCCTATTTCCCATTCGCATCCAGGGGCGACCATGGGGGGCCTTTCTCATCAAAACTCAGGAATTGATGCTTTCTGACGAAGAAACCAAACTGTTGTCAGCCTTAGCTGCTGATATAGCTTTTGCGCTAGAAGCTCGCTTCGAATCCCAATTTCGCAGGGAATTGGACCGTCAATTAGCTCAAGAACGGGAACGTTTGTCTCTTATTCTCGAAAGCATGGCCGATGGAATTCTTGCTTTGGATTCGTCAGGGAAAATTGCTTTTTTAAATCAAAATTGTGAGCTACTCCTAGGGTGGGAAAATTTTGTGTCCTCGCTGTCACAAGAAGTCCTTCCTCCCGAGATTTTAGCGGTTACAGGGATTAAAACCGTTCCTTTTGTCAATAAGCAGGGGAAAGCTTTTCCTCTCGAAGTGGGTTCAACTTTTGTCAGTGATCGACAAGGAGCTGGAATTTCACGCGTTTTTCTGCTTCGGGATATATCCGATCAAGAAAAAACCGAAGAAAGACTTCGTCAGCTTGAAAAAATGGAATCCATTGGCTTGTTGGCAGGTGGTATTGCCCATGATTTTAATAACTTGCTAACGGGAATTTTTGGTTTCCTTCAGTTAGCAAAAATGAATTCCTCAGATCCTTCGAAAGTGGAAATGTACTTGGAAAGAGCCATTAATCCTTTTAATAGAGCAAGGAACTTAACCCAGCAACTTTTGACTTTTGCGAAAGGAGGTCAACCTCTTAAAAAACGTTTCAATCTCATTGATATGTTAAAAAATATTTCCGAATTCACTTTGAGTGGTTCTAGTATAGTTTTGACCAACCATTTTGCGGATGACGTGTGTTTTATCATGGGAAATGAAGCCCAGCTGGGGCAGGTGTTTGAAAATTTGCTGGTAAACGCAAAGCAGGCCATGCCCAATGGGGGAACGTTAAACCTGACTATCGTAAAAAAAATCGCTTATGAACGCTCCGACCTGAAACTCGTCAAGGGAGATTACTTGGAAATTGCCCTAGAAGATACAGGCTGTGGCATCCCTCCAGAATCGTTAAAGAAAATCTTTGATCCCTTTTTTACGACCAAGAAAGAGGGAACAGGTCTTGGTTTGTCGATTTGTTTTTCTATTGTCAGAAAACATGGTGGTGCTATAGAGGCTGATTCTGTCATGGGGCGAGGTTCTACATTCCGAGTTTATTTGCCGTGGCTTTCAGACGATGTTCAGCCCAATATTCAAACTCAAGTTCCAGCAAACGGGGAGGGGTTAATACTTTTTCTGGATGATGAAGAATACGCCAGAAGTATTGCTTCGTCGATGCTTGAACGCTTAGGTTATGCGGTGGAAGTTTTTGAAAGTGGGGAACAAATCGAGTTAGCGTATCAAGAACGTTTAAAGGCAGGTATACCCGTTGTTGCCGTTATTTTAGATTTAACGATTAAAGGTGGTCCTGGAGGAATGGAAGTATTAAAGAATCTCAAAAGGATTGATCCTGAAGTCACGGCGATTGCTTCAAGTGGGTATGCTAATGAGTCTGCACTAATAGATCCCCTCAAGTATGGATTTAGGGGAAGCTTACCCAAACCCTTCAGCATGGATGAATTATCTGAAATACTTTCGAAATTCTTAAGGACATCTCATGAATAAAGCTGTGAAATGAATTCTCATTTTTTATTGCGGACGAACAAGGATGCTTTTTTGAAAAAATTGATTGTTAGGCACTTTAAACAGATCGCCTTCAAGATTTTCTAAAGTTGTAAAAGTTAATGCGAGATCAGTAACCTTACTCTGAACTTCCTCACCTGGAAATTCTACCCAATCGTTAACAAGAAATGGTTTAAGCCACCTTATTAAAAATGCACAAACAAAATTACTCAAAACACTCCAAACAGCGATGAAGCCAATCGCTAAAAGAGCAAATACTGTTGTAAAGAATGTCCATAAGCCCTCAAGGTTCCAACCTAAAGTAGCTATAATGGCAAAAAAACAGGCTAAGATTACTAACCAACGTAAAATTCGTTTTACACTTATGAGTCGTTCCATTTCGATATTGGCAGCTTTGGCGATAGTATTCAGAATGAAGTTTAAGCCTAAACCCAAAAAGAGAGAGCCTCCGAGGATAAATAGGACGTTCATACTTGTGTGAAACCACGATTGAGTCCAGAAATTTATCATTGCAATACTCCACTATTATTTTGATGAAATTTGCTATTACGACGAATAAAGCTTTTTTGAAAAAATTGATTATTAGGAATTCGAAATTCTGCTGAGTCATCGCTTTTTAAACAGGTGAAAATTGGCGTTATTCTTAATACTGTTCCTTTAACAGGCTCTCCTAAAATCTCTAAATAGTCTCCCGTTTGAAATGGTTTAAAAATAATCAGCAACAGCGCGCAAATTAAATTTGAAAGTACACTCCAAACCCCAACAAAACCTATTGCCATCATAGCCATGAGGGTCGAAAGAAATGTCCATATGCCATTCAGGTCAATTCCAGCAATTGAAAATTCCGTCAGGACAAGTCCACTCCAAAGAAGCACTTGAAAAAAATGTTGAAAGCCTTTGAAAATCTTTTCGTTAAAGCCCAAAGTTCTTAACCAACGAGCCAGTCTCTTCGAAACTGCATTAATGAAAAATATTCCAAGAGCTGTTAGAAATGTAATTTTCACAATGATGATATAAAGAGGATTTGAAAAGAATTGTGAGAAGTTTAAATATTTGTCCAATTCCAATTCCTTACTATTCATAATTTTTTAGAAATTTAATAGAAAGCCCCTATATTTATTTGTCCACTTTCTCTAACCATGGTACAATAGACAACGGGATATTTTGCCGACAACTAAGGTAACTGGGAGGAGAGGGTTCCATGATGGGTAGAAATCAGGTCTTACCCAGAGTAGCAGGGGCTATTCTGGGTATCTTGTTAGGGTTTTCACTGTCCACGTGCCAGGCTGTAAATGCTGGTTTAGGACCTAAAATTGATCTTTACCCTCCCACTATTTCAATTACAGCCCCTACTGCCAATGCTTATGTCAAAGGAACCTTGACCCTAAGCGGCAAGGCAGCCGACGATTTGTCCCTCAAATCTGTTGAAGTGACCTATACCTCTGCCTCCGGCTCTAAAACCCTTACCGCAACCTTAAACACGGACGGTACTTGGACTTGCAGTATCCCCACTGGAACGGCAGGAACCGACAACCTTCCCGACGGCCAACAAACTCTCGTCGCCACAGCTCTGGCGACCTCTGGCAAAACCAA
>JAJXVP010000045.1 GCA_021782055.1 bacterium
CAAAAACCTGTCGAAACTGTAACGTAGACCTAGGGTTCCAGGAGGGGGAGCATGAGTGTTCTGAAAGGTCCTTTGAGTGCTTACCGCGAGGTTTCGGTACGGACAGCCAGCCAGGGGAAGCTGATTGTCATGTTGTACGACGAAGCTATCAAACAGACAGAAATTGCCATAAAGTTGCTAGAAGAAAAATCGAAAAAGCTCGACGTGGTGCATAATGCCCTAATCCGGGCTCAAGACGTCGTCACAGAACTGATGGCTGGGCTCGATTTTGATCGGGGGGGCGAAATGGCTCGTAACCTCCTTAGTCTCTACCTCTTTTTTAACGAGAAGTTGCGTGAAGGTAACCTCAAAAAGAGTGTTGAGCTTCTGCTTCCTGTGCGGGATTTTTTATCAGACTTACGCGGGGCCTGGGCTCAAATCGCCAACGTCCGCTCCGAAGACGCGGGAACGGGTTCGGTCGGCGTCAATATAGCGGGGTAACAGAGTGTTGGCGAACTCAGAGCTAGAACGCCGCGTCGCCTTACTAAAAAAACTCAAAGAAACCCTGCATCAACAGCGCGAAAAGTTTTCAACCTACCTTAAGGTTCTCGATCAGGAACAGACCAGCGTTCAAGAGGGACGTCTTGAAGCCCTGCAAGAGCAAGTAAAAATTGAAGAGACCTTGGTTGCCGAAATCGGCACCTTTCAAAAGGTACTTGACCCGCTCGAAGCCGTTTGGAAACAGACCAACCCCGAGGCCGAGGACGCTGAGGTCGTCGAATTGAAGCAGAACCTCGCGGCATTAAAGGTTCAAGTTCAAGAAAAGAATGCCAAAAACCGCAGCCTCTTGTCGGCAAAGATGGAAGAAGTCCGGTCAGAACTCCTCAAACTACGTCCTCGACCCAAAAACCCTTATGGTTCGGCATCCTCGACAGCGAGAATGATTGACATTTCTACCTAAATCATGAAGAGACGCCCCCCGTTCAGGCTGATGGTTTTGCTGTTGTTGAGCCTCTCACCCTTTGTCAACGCTCAAACCTCTGTACCCGAGGTGTCACCCTTGTTTCATTTTGGGATACGTTGGGGAGACGGCTTAACCCTCGAATACCAGGGTCTGGTCAGTGGTACCGCTTTTGGTCTTGATCAACGATTGTCCGAGAGGCTCTCGGCCAATCCCGCCAGCCATGAGCTGGTAAAACGCTATCAGACGGTTGACGCGTGGGGAAATGGTCTGTTATGGGGCGGGTTGGGCCTTGCCGTGGGGAGTATTTTTGTGGCTAATGCCGGGGTCTCCAACTCGGGACCGTTGGTGGTGACGGCTTTGACCGGCCTTGTCGGTGCCCTTGTTGGGAACTTATTGCAAACAGCAGCCCAGCAATTGGCTGCCCGAGCGGCAGAGGCGTACAATGAAGCAGTACTTTCCTCCTTGTCCAAGGCTCCCTAAGCCTCTAGAATCGACTTATGGAAAACAAAGTCCTCTTGGTAGACGCCTTTGGGCAAATCTTTCGTTCCTACTTTGCCTTTGCAGGAAAGCCGTTGTTGGACCCTGAAGGACGCAACGTCAACGCCGTCTTTGGGTTTATCAAAACCTTATTTCAGCTGATTCGTACCTATCGCCCCACCCATGTCGCGATTTTATATGATTCACGGACACCCACCTTTCGGCATGAGATGTACCCGGAGTACAAGGCTCACCGCGAGGCGGCTCCAGAGGATCTTCTAGCGCAGTTACCCCTGATTGAAACCTTATTAACCGAGCTCGGCTTTAAGCTTTTGCAAAAGGACGGCTACGAGGCGGATGATCTGATCGCCACCTGTGCTCGAGTTTGCGGCGCCGATCAAACCGTTTGTTGGATCGCCTCGAACGATAAAGACCTGCTTCAGCTGGTGGGGGGGAGTGTGAAGGCTCTTCGTTCTGACGGCCGGGGTGGCTACCGCGAGTTTGGTCCTGAAGAAGTTTTTGCCGATAAAGGCGTTCAGCCCACCCAGATCTTGGATTGGTTAGCCCTCGTAGGCGATGCTTCGGACAATATTCCCGGAGTGCCAGGAATTGGCGAGGTAACGGCCAACCGACTTCTGGCTGATTGGGGCTCTTTAGACAATCTCTATGCGAACTTAGCCCAGCTCAAAAGTGCTTCCCAAAGGGAAAAGTTAGAAAAAGGCCGCGAAAGCGCGTTTTTGAGCCGTGAGCTTGCTCAACTGCGCGAAGTTGACTGCGGTTTTTCATACGAAGCCACGCGTTTGGAGTGGAATACTCAGGGCAAAGCGGCTGAAATCTTTCAAAATTTGCACGCAAAGTCCCTCCTTGCCGAATGGAAAGCTTTGGCGAATACCTCACCAGGCCAACTCTTTACCGAGGTTGAGCTGGCTGTTCCTTCGGGACCCCAGGCTCTCAGCGGGGCGTATGAAACGGTTGTGACCACCGAGCGCTTGCTTTTTTGGCGTGATAAGCTTGCCAAGGCTAGGGCTGGGTCCTTTGATTTTGAAACAACTTCGCTGGATACCTTTTCGGCCCGTTTATGCGGCTTGTCGCTGTGTTGTCAGACCGGTGAAGCCGCTTATATTCCGTTAATGGCGGCCCCCGAGCCGGCCTATCCAGGGCCTTGGTTATCAGAAGCCGAGGTTCTAACGGCATTTCGTCCCCTTTGGGAAGATCCTTCGTTCAAGCTCGTCGGCCAAAACTTTAAGTTTGATGCCAAGTTGTTGTTGCGCCGGGGAATTCGTTTGGCCGCAGTTTTTCACGACACGATGGTCGCGGCATGGCTGTTAGACGCCTCGGCGGCGGTCTATAATCTAGAAGCCTTGGGGCTCAAGTATTTGAACGTCAAAGGGCTTTCGTATGACGAGGTGGTAAAAAAACTTCCCGATTTTTCGGCAGTGCCGGTCACTTTGGCAACCCAATATTCGGCCGAGGACGCCGATTTGACGTGGCGGTTATTTGAACTGCTCGAAGATCGTTTGAAGCGTGAGGGGCTTGCGGAGTTGTTTCATACCCTAGAAATGCCACTTACCCTTGTCTTGGTCCAGATGGAAAATCGGGGTATACGCCTTCAGCAAGAGGAATTGTCGTCATTTTCAGCAGAGTTGTCTCGGCGCCTGCTAGACCTTGAAGAAGAAATTTTTACCCTCTGCGGGGGTAAGCGTTTTAATTTAGGTTCGCCGAAACAACTGCAAGAAATCCTATTTACAGATCGTGGTTTGACACCGCCGCCGCGAGCAAAAATTAAAACCGGCTGGTCGACCGATTCGGATATTCTTGAGGAACTAGCTAGTGAAGACCCCGTACCGGGAAAAATCCTCTCCTACCGGGCCTTAGCTAAGCTCAAATCGACCTATGCCGATGTCCTGCCTGCCTTGGTGAATCCTGTGACCGGACGGCTCCATTCTCAGTTTTTGCAGACCGGAACGGCAACCGGCCGCTTGTCGAGCAAAGACCCCAACCTTCAGAATATTCCTATTCGCGATGAGGAAGGGCGTCGGATTCGGCGAGCTTTTGTTCCCGAGAACGGTTGGGTGTTCATCAGTGCCGACTATTCGCAAATCGAGCTAGTGGTGTTGGCTCACCTCTCCCAAGACCCTCACCTTAAGGCCGCGTTTCTTGAAGGCAAAGATATTCACCGGCGTACCGCCAGCCTCATGTTCGGCGTCATGGAAGAACTCGTTTCGTCAGAAATGCGGCGTGCGGCCAAAGCGATCAACTTTGGCATTATGTATGGGATGTCGGCTTTCCGTTTGGCTAACGAGCTAAAGATTTCGCGCAAGCGTGCCCAAGAGTTCTGGGATTCGTATCAGAGGGAGTTTGCAGGGGTCGGCAAGTATTTTCAAGGCGTGATTGCCCAGGCCGTTCAAACAGGGCAGGTACAAACCATGCTGGGACACCGGCGAACCCTTCCCAATATTGCGGGTCGTAATCAAACCGAGCGGCAAGCTGCCGAACGCATTGCCATGAATACCCCGATTCAGGGTAGTGCTGCCGACATTGTGAAATTGGCGATGCTCAAGGTATCACAGCGTCTAGAAACCGAAGGGTTTCAGGCCCGAATGCTTTTGCAGGTTCACGATGAACTGCTTTTAGAGGCCCCGCGTGAGGAAGCTCCCGCCGTGGTGGCACTATTGCGAAAGGAAATGGAAGAGGCGATTACCCTGAGTGTTCCCCTTCGGGTAGGAATTGAACAGGCCGAAAACTGGGGGGAACTCCATTGATCATTGGGCTAGCTGGCAAGGTGTGTGCGGGAAAAAGCTCGCTTGCGGAGGTTTTTGCACAACGGGGCTTTGTGATTCTCGACGCGGACCATCTGGGCCACCTTGTACTCGAGGAGCTTAGCGCCGACTTAGCCGGTCACTTTGGAAAAGGCATTTTGACGCCCGAGGGTAAAGTCAATCGACGAGTCCTGGCTCAAGTAGTTTTTTCGCACCCTCAAGCTCTGGCCGAGTTAGAAGCCTTGGTCCATCCAAGAATTTTGTGGAAAGTTCAACAACAACGTCAGCTAAACCCCACCACCAACTTTGTGCTTCAAGCTGCTGTTTTACACAAAGGCCAGCTTGTAGGGGAATGCGAGGCAGTGGTTTGGGTGAAGGCACCTTGGTGGCAACGGTTATTGCGGGCTCGGCGACGGGATGGTCGAACCTGGAAAGAAATCTTAAGCCGAGAATGGGCGCAACGCCGCTTCTCGATTAAAGCCTTTGGTAAGGATGTCGATACCTATATTGTGGACAACGGAAAGGGCCTAGAACGTGCTCGACGCGAGCTGGCGGCATGGCTGGATCACCGGATTCCTGTTTGAACGTCCGCGATGAGCGAGGATTTCATGAAACAAAAGGGCATTGTATTCCTATTTATTGGGTTGGGCGCGCTAACCTTATTTGTCTTGATTGGGCTTTTTGTCTTTTACCCTAAGGAGAGTTCCCCGAAAGCTCCCCCAGCCAATCAGTTGACCAATGCCGCCGGGACTCCTGTTCCCCAAACCTTTGATCCTGTAGAATGGTCGCGAACGGGGCAAGGAACGGTAACCGCTCCCGCCGGTGGTACGGCTTCGGTTGCTACACCGCAGACCTCCCCCTCGGCTGATGGGTTTGTGGTGACGATGAATCCTCCGGCGAATACGACACCGGCAACAGGAACAACAACAGCTCCTGTAACGGCACCGTCTACGTCTTCTCAGGTTACTTTTCCCGCACCTGCGACGGTTTCATCTGCCCCCGAAACGAGAGTTGACCGGGTAAAAGAAGTCAGAGCCCACGAAGTTAAACGCCCTGTGTATCATCATGAAGCTGCGCAGAAGCACGAAGCCACAGTCCGTCACTATCAAGCCGCTCCGGTTCTTAGAACGCAATTCTGGATTCAGGTAGGGGCGTACACCAATCGTTACCAAGCCGAGCGAATGTCTCAATCCTTAAAGGCTCAAGGCTTAAAAGGGACTTTGGTGACGGCCTTGTCGAAGGGCAGAACCATAATTAGAGTGCGTGTTGGTCCTTATGCCGAAAAGCAAGAGGCTGAAAAATTCCTGGCTTGGGTCAAGCCTGTAAAGGGAATGGAAGCGAGTTTTATTACCGTAGTACATGCACGCTAAGTATTTAACGATTTAGGTAGAAAGGGGCTGTTCAATTTCGCAAGAAGGCCGTATCCTGAAAGTCAGGCGGCCTTATGCACGAAGACGAGCGGCTTGGTTTAATGGCACGGTTTTTAGAACACCCCAAACGAGATTTTCTTCTCGCTGGTTGGGGTGTTTTTATTGTTGATCTTGAAACCGGAAGCTGTATTCCCAGCCGTTTAGGGGCTGAGCTAGGGTGGCCCTGCCAGAATTTTTCCTTTCAAGAGCTTTCCGTTCGACTACACCCAGAAGATCGCTTGGTTGTGATTCCCCTTTGGGAGGCCCTCAGCCAAGGCACCCAAGATGTCCTTGAGGTGGAATTTCGTTTAAAAGACCCGAGTGACGAATGGCATTGGGTTCAGTTCCGCGCTGTTGTTTTGGAACGAAATGCTGCTAAAGTGCCCACGTTAGTGGCGGGTTTTGATCGAGAAATCACCATAGAAAAAGAAAAGCTTGTGCAGGCAGAAAAATCTCTCAACTTTTTTGAGCGACGGTTTTGGGAAACAGAAACGCTTCGCATTGCAGGTTCCGTCTTGGCAGGCGGTGAAATGGACCCCTCTGCCGCCGTCGAACGCTTTTTGTACCAGTCGAGTCGTTTTTTGTCCTACGATGCGGCGGTTGTTTGGGGGGCTGGTGAGACTAGCTTTGCGTGGTTGGGAGGGGTTTTGCTGACACCGACCGATTTACGCCCCGTCGATAGCTTTCCTGAGTTGTTTGAGGCTTCGGTGCTTCAGCGGCGTGCCGAGCTGGTTACGAACCTCAGCGAAAAGTGCCCGCTACGGATTTTGTCGGAGGGGCACCAGTTTAACGGTTGGTTGGGGCTTCCGTTAATTTACCAGGACAGGTTGGTGGGCTACGCTGAGTTTTTTCACCAAAGTGCGGGGCGGGTTGGGTTGGACCAACTGGCCTCGGTTTCGGCTTTGGCAGATACCGCCGCCGCAGTTCTGTTTAATGCTCACCGCTTTCGAGTTTCGGAACAGGAAGCAGCTACCGACACCTTGACAGGTTTGCAAACTCGGCGGAGTTTTGAACGGGCTGCCGCCCACTTGGCTCAAGAAAGTAAAATTTTTCCGTTGTCCTTAGTTTTGTTGGATTTAGATCACTTTAAACAGGTGAACGATGTCTGGGGACACCAAGCGGGGGATGCCGTTCTTCAAGCGGTAGCGAAAGTGTGTCGTCTGTGGACTCGTGAGGGAGATCTTGCCTGCCGGTGGGGAGGCGAAGAAATTCTCATTTTGCTAAAAGCAACAGGGGCGCTTCAAGCCCGAAGGGCTGCCGAACGGTTGCGGCAAGAAATAGGTAAAATTCACTGGGAGGCTTACCCGCAAATTCAAGTCACTGCCAGCCTTGGCGTGGTAACTTGGCCCAGCGGGACTTCGTTGACCCTGAGCGAATGGTTTGCCCGAGTTGATCAGTCTTTGTACCAGGCGAAAAGTTCAGGACGTAATCAGGTTAAAGTATGGCAAGAACAACACAAGGCGGCTCCCTAAAGCTTTCGGCGGTTTTTCTGGTTTTAGGGGCCTTGGCTCTGATTCCGGTCTGGCTGGGATATAGACTTCTGACCGTTTTAGAAGGGGTTTTCATTTCATGGGGACCCTCAACAGCGAATTTGTTCACTTGGCTGGTCAATGCCCCTAATGAAGAGCTCTTAAAATGGCTGGTCTTTGTAGGGGGTACGGTTGCGTTCAAATCGCTTAAAAAGCCGGTTGATGGGTGGTGGCAAGGAGCGTTCTTGGGTCTGGGTTATGGTCTGGCAGAAAACGTTTTCTATGTGGGACAGGCCGGTCTGGGAGTTTTTGCCCTTCGTTTCGTGACAGCAGTCCCTGGGCATATTTTTTATGGTGCGCTTTGGGGTGGCTACTACGGGTGGGAGGTGTGCCAAGGAAAAGGCCAGGTGCGCCGTTGGACGCCCGTACTGCTCGCGTTGTTTGTGGCTGTTGTGTTTCATGCGGCGTACAATTCTGCTCTGAGTTGGCCCTTGGGTGTCGTTTGGGCTATTATAATCGAAGCGATAGCGGGTTCCCTGGCTCTGACTCTCGGGTGGTTTTTAACCCAGAATTCTCACAAGTAGGGATTTTGTGACTTGGGACTTGAGAAAATCTTGAGTATTGTTGTAGGGGGCTAACCCCCTTTCGAAGGAGATTCATGTGACTGGGCCGGATATTGATGAAATTATTGCTCAAGATATCAACGCCATGCGCCAATGCCCCGAAGGCTTGGCTTGCCGGGACTGTCCTGTAGGTGTTTGTGTAAAATTAGTTTCTGTAGCGGATTTTCCCACAGAATATGGGCATTTTCGCATCATGGGCTTTGTAAATAATAAAGATGGAAAAGATCACATTGTCATTCTTAAGGGTGAAATCGGCAATGGCGAACAAATGCTCACCCGAATTCACTCGGCTTGTCTTACCGGGGATGCTCTAGGCAGTTTACGGTGTGATTGTGGTCCCCAGCTGAGGCAGGCCCTCAAGGTCATCGAAAAAGAGGGTCGAGGTTTGGTGCTCTATCATCAAGAAGAGGGGCGGGGCATAGGGCTGGTCAACAAACTGAGGGCCTATGCCCTTCAAGATCAGGGGTACGACACCTGGGACGCGAACGTGGCTTTGGGATTTGCTGCCGATGAGCGGGACTATCAAATCCCCGCTTTAATGTTACAAAAGCTAGGGATTCAAAGTGTTCGTCTGTTAACCAATAATCCAGAAAAAGTTCAGGCTCTTGAGAAATACGGCGTCAAAGTCGCCGAAAGAGTTCCCCATGAGTTACCGTCGCATCGTCATGACGAACGGTACCTCGCGACGAAAAAAGAACGTTTTGGGCATTTGCTTCATTTGGACCATTCTTAAGAAAGCCCTAGCGCACGGGTTGAGCTTCATTCCACAGTCTAAGCCATTCCGTGCGATAGCGGTTGGCAAGGCTGGGAATATTCCAGAGGACTAGAGCGTTTTCAGCGTTGTGCTTGACCGCAGCTTCCGAGTAGTTAAAGCTCCCTGTTTCTAAAGATTTTCCATCGGCCACCATGAACTTATGGTGAAGGATGGCATAGCGAACATTTACCCGAACGGGAATGCCGTGGTGGGCCAAAAAACGAACCTTGCTAAAGTGCTGACGAGCCGCTTTGGCGTCGGCGACAATTTCTACACGTACTCCCCGTTCTTGGGCCCGGATCATGGCTTTGGCAATAGGGTAGGAGGTCAGCTCATAGGCAGCCATGAGCAACTCTCGATGGGCTTCGTTGATAAACTTTTCGACGACCTGAAGGCTTGTTCCCCCGGGTGAAAAGCCCACTTCATACGAAGCTCCCGGAGGGATGGGGGTCTGAGCAGAGACTGGGGCTACGAGAACAACCAAAAGACCGAAGAAAAGAACTGAGAGAAAGGAATATTTCATGCTGACAGTTTCGGTAACTTCGCAGGTAACTTCACGAAAAAATAAAAGCACAAGACACCTTGGGAAGCAAAGCTCGGGCTTTTTTTTGACTTTCTTTTGAAAAAGTGGCAGTTTTGCCCAAATTTTCTTCAAGAAGGACTAGCTAAGCGGCGAATACTATGGTGTAAATACTAATGGGCGCTCGTTTGAGGTCGGCCCGAGGAGACCAAAACTAGCATGAAAATTTATGTTGGTAATCTTTCGTATTCTACGAATGATCAAGGGCTGAACGAGTTGTTTGCCCAATTTGGGGAAGTTGCGGATGCCAAAGTTGTCATTGACCGCGAAACCCGCCGTTCTAAAGGTTTCGGCTTTGTAGAAATGCCGAATCAAAATCAAGGTGAGGAAGCTATCCGCCAGTTGGACGGACGCCAAGTGGATGGACGCAATCTTCGTGTGAATGTTGCCCAGCCCCGCGAAGAAAGAGCTCCTCGCTCGAACCGCTGGTAATTCAGCTTAGAATTAGGAACAGAGCCCCGGCTTTTCCGGCCGGGGCTTTTTATTTTGACGGAGGTTCTGTGGCAAAACCAAATTATGCCTATGCGAAACGACAACGAGAACTAGCAAAAAAAAAGAAGCAGGAAGACAAACGCCTGCGTAAGATTGAATCCCATTCCCAGAACTCAGACGAAGTTCTTGACGGTCAAGAAGAGACTGAGGGCGAATCTGAGGAAAACGGCGAAAGTAGGACTAATAGTCCTTTGTAGAATCCTCGATGGGGAAAGTGGATCCATTGGCCCACAAGATTCTTCCATCCTTCTTCTCTCTCCCAGCCTGACCAGCTCTTCCAAAAGCCGAATAGCCTCTGCCGCGTTTCTTCACAGGTCCATCGCTTATTGCCTTGCCATAAAAAGTTTAGGGCCGCTTCTCGGTCTTCGTGATGACGACGACCCAAACACGAGTCACAACCTGCACAATCGGTAAACTCCTGGCTAAAGGGAGCCAAGTAGATCTTTCTCAAACATGTTGCCTCGGGGTGTGGGGTATCTTTTTCAAGGACTAAAGCCTTTGCTGGCAGGCCATCACGCCCAGCTCGGCCTGCTTCCTGCCAGTAATCGGCCGGGCTGCGTGAAGTCCCTAAATGGACTACCGTTCGTATCCCTGGATGATCAACCCCCATTCCAAAAGCGTTCGTCGTGGTTAAAACCCCCTCGGGAGCAGAGCGAAACCACTGTTCTAGCTGTCTTTTGGTTTCTTGAGGCAAACCAGCATGATAAAACCGGACAGGAAAGCCTGTTTCGGTATGCAGGTGATGTGCCCAGCGACGAACGCCTTCGCGGCTTTGTAAAAAAAGCGCAAGGGGCTTTTGTTCGGTGCGAACAAGCTCGGTGAGGCTTCGCCGCAGAGAAAGGTAATGGTGACGAGCAAAATACAGATTAGGCCGGTCAGGGTTTGCCTTTTGAAGTTCAAAGGCTCGCCCCAAGAACAGCTCTTTCCACGCCGATAGGACGCTTTCATCGGCTGTCGCCGTTAAAGCTGTCATGCGCGGGATATTTAGGTCAGTGACTAAGCTGGCTAAGGCTCGGTAGGCTGGACGGAAATCTTGCCCCCAGGTGGCAAAGCAGTGAGCTTCATCAATCGCAAGATGCGACCAGTGGTATTGGGCGAGCCTCTGGCGAGTTCGGGGTGAGACGAGAGTCTCGGGGTTGGTTAGGACAAGGTCGGGACGCTGTTTGAGTTGTTCCCAGACTTGGTCACGTTGTGCCTTGGTTTGACCACCCTGGAGCACGGTTACTTTGAGCCCGGCAGACTCAAACCGGCGTTTTTGGTCATTCATCAAGGCTCTTAAGGGGTAAACCACCAACGTAGGTTTTTCAAGAAGAGGCGCGGGAACCTGAAAGCACAAACTCTTGCCAAAACCGGTGGGAAAGACGACGCCAAGATCCAATCGGTCGTTCTCGAGAATTTTTTGAATAACCAGACGCTGGCCCGGCAACAAATAGGGAATACCTTGCCGGGACAGAATCGGTAAAAGAAGTTGATCCAGGTTGTTCATAGCCTGGATCACAGCGAGGAGAAAAACTTAGCTTCAAGCCTTGGGTTTTTTAGCAGTTGTTTTTTTTGAAGGGGCCTTTTTCGTGGAGACTTTTTTGGCCGAGGCCTTTTTAGCGGGGGTTTTGGTACTAAGAAGTTCAGCAACAAGACCAGCTGTTAAAGCTTGGGCAGACTCTGGGGTTTTGTACTGTTCCGGGAGGCTAATATTCCGCATGCCAGATTTCAAATACGCACCAAATTTGCCCGAAATTACCTGAACCTTTCGTGCCAAGCCACCTTCACCAGCAGCAAACTCTTTGAGAATTACAAACCCAGCCCTGGGTTTTTTTTCTTCTGCCAAGAGTTCTAAGGCTCTTTCAAGGGTGACCGTGTAGACATCATCGCCTTTGAGTGAGCGAAACTCTCCGTCATGCGCGACATATGGTCCAAAACGGCCGTTATTGGCTACAACGGGTTTTTGTGTCTGAGGATGAAGGCCCAGCTCACGGGGCAAGGACAACAGCTGGAGGGCGATTTCAAGAGTGACGCTTGAGGGGTGCATCCCCTTGGGTAGGCTGGCGGTGCGAGGTTTGACTTCATCGTCCTTTGTACCGAGCTGGATGTGGGGGCCAAAACGCCCAACGAGAACAAAGATTGGCTTACCTGTGGCGGGATCTAGACCCAAGGGTTCCGCATGTGAAGCCGATCGGTGGATCAAACCTTCAAGCTCGTCGGGAGTTAGGTCGGCAGGTGGCGTCTCGGCAGGGATAGACGCGTTGGTTTTTTCGCCTTCAGAGTTGATCTGAATGATGTAGGGGCCAAACCTTCCAATCTTGACAGCTTGCTCAGCCTTCATCTGAGGAAGTTGAACGGTTCGAGATTCATCGGCATCGATTTTGGTCTCGGTGGTTTCTACCACCTGTTTCAGTCCGGCTTGACCCAGGTAAAACTCGTTGAGGTAGTCCAGACGGTCATCTTTGCCTAGGGCAATTTCGTCTAGGCGCTTTTCCATCTCGGAGGTAAAGTCGTAGTCCACTAGGTGCGGAAAGTTGCGGGTTAGCAATTGCACCACGGCGATACCGGTAAACGTCGGAACCAAAGTCGAGTCTTTCTTGAACACATAGCCGCGTTCTTGCAGGGTGGCGATGATGGTAGCGTAGGTGGATGGACGTCCGATCCCTTCTTTTTCTAGACGTTGAACCAGGGCCGCTTCGGTAAACCGGGCAGGGGGCTTGGTCCAGTGCTGATCCAGCTCCACTTCGACGGGCGAAAGAGGATCGTTGACTTTCAGTTCCGGAAGGTAGCTTTCCATGTTATCAAGGGCGGCTTCGGGGTCGTCACTACCTTCAACATAGGCTCGCAAAAAGCCGGGAAAGAGGATTTTGGCACCCGACGCAGAGAAAACAGCGTCACCAGCTTCAATGCGAACCTGGACGGCGCTTTTACGAGCTTCGGCCATTTGGCTGGCTAAAGTACGCTTCCAAATGAGTTCATACAGGGCTTTTTCTCTGCCTGAGAGTCCGGTTTCCTCGGGGGTTCTAAAAGGCGCCGAGGGGCGAATCGCTTCATGACTTTCTTGGGCCCCTTTGCTCTTGGCTGCGTACCTCCGGGGCTGTGGTGGCAAATATTGGTCACCAAAAAGCTTATGGACGGCTGCCCGTGAGGCTTCTAGCGCTTCTACTGACAACGAAGGGCTATCAGTTCTCATGTAAGTGATAAAACCTTCTTCGTAGAGCTTTTGGGCTAAACGCATGGTGTCGCGGGTCGAAAAGCCTAGCTTGCGGTTTGCCTCTTGTTGAAGGGTCGAGGTAATAAAGGGAGGTGCCGGGGTTTGAGAGGTTTCTTTTTGGGTAACATCGGTGATCAGCCAATTCTCAGAGGTCAACCGGTTTTTGAGGCTTTGCACTTCCTCTTCGGACAACAGAACAGCACTGGACTTTGCGGCTAACCCGCCCGTCTCGGGGTCAAAATCTTTGCCCTGGGCAACTCGTCTTCCTTGAAGCTCGACCAGTTTGGCATGAAAACGCTCCTGAGCCGAGGTGTTGCCTTTTTTTTGTAACAGCACATCGAGGTCCCAATAAGTAGCACTTTTAAAGCGACAGCGAGCAAGCTCCCGTTCGACAATTAAGCGTAACCCGGGACTTTGAACCCGCCCTGCCGACAACCCATAGGCCACCTTTTTCCAGATGAGCGGTGACAGCGTGTAACCGTACAAACGGTCAAGCAGACGTCGGGTTTCTTGAGCATTGACAAGGCTCATGTCGATGTCGCGAGTGTTTTCTAAGGCTTCTTGAATGGCATTTTTGGTAATTTCGTGAAAGACCATTCGGCGAACGGGTACTTTGGGCGACAGAACATCGAGCAGATGCCACGAAATACTTTCTCCTTCGCGGTCCTCGTCAGTGGCCAGGTAGATTTGGGAGGCGTCAGCCATAAGTGCTTTTAACTGACGCACCAGCGGCGCCTTTTCTTTGGGAATGACGTACAAAGGGGTAAAATCATGGTCGACATCGATTCCGAGTCGTGACCACTCCTGCTTTTTGTAAGCGGCAGGAATCTCGGCTGCCGTTTGCGGCAAATCCCGAATGTGACCGACACTCGCTTCGACTCGGTAGTTGGGGGGAAGAAACCGTTTTATGGTTTTTGCTTTAGTAGGAGATTCCACGATGACCAACACGCTCTTTTCCATGGCTATAACAATCGACAAAATTCAGGAAACTTCAAGTCCCTGTTGGCAGGCTAAGGGGCCTCATGGTAGATTTTCTGGGGGAGTTCCCATGCAATTGATGAGTTATGTGGGTTTTTTGGCGGCTTTTCTCACGACAGTGTCGTTTGTTCCCCAGGTATGGAAGACTCTTAAGACACGAGATACGGCCAGCATTTCGCTTTTGATGTACACCTTATTTACGCTTGGCGTGGCCTCTTGGTTGGCTTGGGGGCTGTGGGCTGGCCAATGGCCTGTCATCATTGCCAATGCGTTGACGTTGGTGTTGGCGTCCATTGTTCTGGCTTTTAAAATTTGGGATGTCGCCACCGGAAAGGAGAAGCCGTAAGATGGATCTTTCACAAGCCGCCCGCGAGCTTAAGGCGTTGGCACCCCGCTTGAGCGCTTTATCGACTGACCTCAAAAATGCTGCGTTGCGCAAAATTGCGCAAACCTTACAGGAACGTCGGTCTGAAATCGAAGAGGCCAATCGACGTGACCTAGCCGAAACGTCTTCTGACCTGGGTGCCCCTATCCTCTCGCGTCTCAAATTTCAGGGTGATAAAATCACTCAGGCATCAGAAGGGGTAGAGGCTGTAGCCCGTCTGGCTGACCCTGTTGGCAGGGTTCTTTCGGCAAGGGAGTTGGACCAAGGCCTACTTCTTAAGCAAGTTACTTGCCCGCTTGGGGTGATCGCGATGATTTTTGAAAGCCGACCCGATGCCCTGGTACAGATCGCGAGTCTGGCCTTAAAAAGCGGCAATGGGATCATTCTTAAGGGGGGCAAAGAGGCTCGCCATTCCAACCGGCTGTTGGCCGCTTTAGTCCATGACGCGGGTGTCGCGGCGGGGGTTCCCGCTGGTTGGTTATTTTTGATGGAAACTCGAGAAGATGTCGCAGTGCTTTTGGGGTTGACGCACGAGGTTGATTTGATCATCCCCCGGGGAAGCAACGCTTTCGTTCAGCACGTGATGCGTCATACGACCATTCCGGTGTTAGGTCACGCAGACGGGATTTGCCACGTCTATGTGGACCGCGACGTGGATGTCGAAGAAGCTCTTCCCATCATCATGGATGCCAAAACGCAGTACGTTGCAGTTTGCAACGCCACCGAAACTCTGTTAGTTCATGCCGAAGCGGCACCGATGCTCCTGCCCCGTTTAAAGCGCCTCATGGATGAAAAAAAAGTCACTCTCAAGGGGTGCGACCGCACACGAGAATGGCTACCCGAGATCGAAAGTGCGACCGAAGAAGACTGGGCTACCGAATATCTCGATTATGTTTTGTCGATCAAAGTTGTTGATTCGCTCCAACAGGCCATTGACCACATCAACACCTGGGGGAGTCACCACACGGACGCCATTCTTACCCGGTCACTAGCAACTGCAGAAACCTTTATGAACTTGGTCGATAGTGCAGACGTCTTTTGGAATTGTTCGACGCGGTTTGCCGACGGCTTTCGGTTCGGCTTAGGCGCAGAAGTCGGTGTGGGGACAGGCAAAATCCATGCTAGAGGCCCTGTTGGTCTCGAGGGCTTGGTGATTTACAAGTGGAAGCTCTACGGCTCAGGGCAAATTGTTGCCGATTATGTGGGACCCCAAGCCAGGCCCTTTACTCATCGTGATGTGCCTCCCGAGACTTCGTGGGGAGGCCGTTCTTGAGTCGCGATTTTTCGAAAGTTCGTCGTCTGGTGGTCAAGATTGGTACCAATACCCTAGCCGATAAAGCCGGTAAAGCTGGGGCAGAGATTGACCGCACCTATGTGGCCGAAATGGCAAAAGAGGTGGTTGCTTTACAAAAGCAAGGCCGACAGGTTCTTTTGGTAACGTCGGGGGCTATTGGCATGGGGGCTGGCAACCTAGGAATTATTGAAAAAGTTACAGACATTCGGATGCGGCAGGCCTGTGCCGCAATAGGTCAACCTCTTTTGATGAACGAGTACCGTCATGCTTTTGCCCAACATGGCGTTTCCGTGGGGCAAATCCTCCTCACGGACGATGTGCTCTCCGATCGTAATTCCTACTTAAACCTCCGTTCAACGGTAGAAACCTTACTGAATCTGGGTGTCATTCCCATTTTTAACGAAAACGATACGATCTCGATTGCCGAAATCAGCCGGGCTTTTGGCGACAACGACCGCTTGTCCGCTTTAGTGGCCAGCAAAGTTGACGCCGAGCTTTTGATCATCCTTTCAGATATTGACGCGCTGTATGATAAGGATCCTCGCAAGTTTCCCGAGGCCCGCCGTATCCCTGTGGTCGAAAATATTACTGCCGAAATAGAAGAAGGGGCTGGTTCTGCTGGGTCTGCGTTTTCGACAGGAGGGATGAAAACCAAAATTCGGGCTGTCTTAATCGCCGAAAAGGCAGGCTGTACCACGGTGCTTGCTCATGGACGAGAAACCCAAGTCCTGACTCGTATTTTAGGGGGCGAAGA
>JAJXVP010000321.1 GCA_021782055.1 bacterium
GGAAAAGTTTGCGGCGGCGGTAGGCAAAAGAATCGAAGTCAAAATCATCTAACATAGTTTTCAACCGTGTGCCACGAGAGAGCACCTAATTCACAAAAATGATGGAGGTGATCTCGCAACTTTGCTATTGATGAGGGAAGCAAGGAAACTTGGGGGCCCCTCGGGATCGGCTTGCAGTCCTTGGAAGACGAACGAAAGTGAATTGCCGATGAGGTGTCGTAAAGTTGAACGGTGAGATCAAAAGAAGTGCCTGGCTGAAGTACTTCGATGAACAAGCAGGAAACCTGTCTACTGCGCTTGTGGTCTGCGGCATAAAGGCGACGTGAGCCAAGGATAGGCGTTAGTAAGGAACGTGGGAACCTGTCGTCGTGATGATAAGGGAAAACTTCAAGCGGAGACCCCGCAAGTAGGAAATACCGACAGTTTTGGATCGAATCGCTCAGATGACAGCAAAATTGTACTTTGAGCCCATGCTTGCGACGAACTTCCATCCTGACTCATACGGGTACCGGCCGAACAAATCGGCTCATGATGCGGTAGGGCTAACGAGGCAAAGGTGTTGGGGGTTTTCATCCTGAGTGACTTCACCAGAGTTTTGGATCAACATTCAGACTCAGTTTGATCTTGAGTTCCTTTGGATATACATTGCATTGACTTCAGGATATTCATAGGATATACTTTGTCCGAGGTGATTTATGCAAACCGTGGTTCAGAAGTGGGGCAATAGTCTTGGAATCCGTATTCCAAGTCTCTATGTTAAAGAATTTGACCTAAGAAACGGCAGTTCGGTTGAAATTGTGGAAGAAGAGGGCAAGTTGGTCATCAAGCCGGGAAAACTCACACTTGAGCATTTGCTGTCTCAGGTCACCCAGGAGAATCTGCACGAACCATGGGAGACCGGTCCATCAGTTGGAAAAGAAGAGTGGTAGATTCCAACTACGTTCCCGACAGGGGCGACATCATTTGGATCGATTTTAATCCGCAACTTGGGCATGAACAGCGTGGCCGACGTCCTGCGCTGGTGATCTCGCACCGATCGTACAACGAGAAAGTCGGATTGGGAATCTTCTGTCCAATTACCAGCAAGACAAAAAGATATCCATTTGAAGTGGCCATAAGCTTAGGCAAAATAAAGGGTTCTGTCTTGTGTGACCAAATCAAAAGTCTGGACTGGAATGTCCGAAAGACAGAATTCATTGAGAAACTTGACCCACTGAAGATGAAAGACGTCGTGGACAGAATTGAAGTACTTATCAAATAGAGGAACGTGAAGACATCGAACATGATAATCAACCTGACAACCTGAAGGATTATGGAACGATGCTTGAAGCCAGGAATTGTATGTAGGGCAGTTCATTGCTAAATACAACACCGAAAGACCACCATACTCGGCCTTCGGTGAAAAACAGCCAATGAAGACCTAACCTCAAATTTCGAGGGAAAAGTCCCCGCCTACGCTAAGCTTAAAAAGGGGCAAATCTTTGTGTTGACAATAAGGTCCACTATAGATCTTGACGGAAACAGGTGTGTGTATCACAATACACCAAAAGAGGTGGATCGATGCGCACCAACATCGTTTTGAATGATGAACTCGTAAATGAAGCTTTCAAGTATGCAAAGGATATCCATACAAAGAAAGAACTTGTGGAAGTTGCTCTTCAGGAATTTGTGCGAAGCCGTAAGGTTAAGGATATTCGGGACTTGAAGGGGAAGGTCGAGTTCGCGGATGGCTACGACTACAAAGCGATGCGGGACAACTGATGGTTCTGGTTGATACTTCGGTCCTCATTGATTTTTTACGGAATCGAGAAAACGCTAAGACTCGTCTTCTTGACGAGATTTTAGGAAAAAAACTTCCATGGGGAATCAATGAGTTCATTTATCAAGAAATACTACAAGGAGCAAAGACTGAACAAGAATTTGTTTCACTACGAGAGTATTTCGAGACGGTACCCCAGTACTTTTTGCGCCTCGGGAAGGGATCTTTTGAGCGGGCGGCTTTTCTGAACCTTCGTTGTCGGACAAACGGCATCACAATTCGAAGTACGATAGATTTATTAATTGCTGAAACTGCGATCGAAAATGACCTATCTCTGTTATACAACGATACCGATTTCGACAACATGAAAAGAGTGATAAATGAACTGCAAGTGTATGAATGAAATTTGGCTAACATCGGCTTCAATCAGCCAAGGCTATGTCACGAACCTTGCCAATGCGCCTATGCGGCGCACAAGTTTCGCGCCATTTAACTTTGAATATACTTTAAACCTTTTGATTGACGACATGGATTTGTCAGTTGTGCCAGGAGAATGTTACCTGTCTAGCTTTAATCGCCGACAGTCACCCCCATTTCACAACTATAGCCGATTTAAGCCGATAAGTTTGAGAAAAGTATAGATTTTTGACGGGATACAAAAGAACTGCCAAGAGGCTTCAATTTCCAAGAATATTCTCAAAGGAGGAGGCCCCTCTACACCCCTGGTTTAGAAAACCTCACGAGTAAGGACCTTTGGGGTTGCCTTTTAAAAATGTTTTTCTACAACCTCGTTAAACGGACCCTTCGGGCGGGGAAAAAGAACCTATATGTACAAATTGCAGTTGTCATATTGTACAATGAGATGTAGTATCCTCCGTAGGAGTCAGCAGTGGTAAAGCAAATGTCAATTTCTGAAACCAGAAAGCGGATGACCTCTCTTGAAAGTGATATGTCATATGAAGATACGATTTCAGTGACAAACCATGGAAAGGAAGTTCTAGCAATCCTCAAATGGGAAACCTATGAAAGTATAGCCGAAACTTTGGACATTCTTTCTGATCCCGACGGCTATAACGACCTCAAGACAGGAATTGCGCAAGCTCAAGCTGGAGATATGATCGATTTCGAAGACTTCAAGAAAACGATCAATGTATAAGATCAAGATTACGGCTATGACCGCTCAGATGCTTAGAGACATCGAAGCAACCGCCAGAAACCAAATTGTGGCTAAGATAGAACAACTAAAGGAAGAACCGGAACTTCTAGGAAAGCCTTTGGTTGGACCTTTGAAAGAATATCGGTCAGTCCGTGCGGCTGGGCAACGATACAGAATCCTCTACCACGTCCACAACGAGACTATCGTGGTGATTGTTGTCGCTGTCGGAATACGGAAGTCAGGGGACAAGAAAGATATTTATGAATTGATGAAGAAACTGGTAAAGACAGGAATACTAGGAAAAGATGGCTAACAAAGTTTTTAACGTGGCGTTATGTTGGTCTTGTGAGTTTCCACTGGAACGAGGAATTTCATTTGAACGGATCGTATGTTATCACCGGTGATAAAGTTCCGGAAATCATCGGTTTCCGAGTTCCGCTTTTGACATGAAAAGGGCGGCCCTTTATGGTGTTGTTATTCAGGCAATACCAAAAGGAAAAACCGCCCTATGAGTC
>JAJXVP010000322.1 GCA_021782055.1 bacterium
CCGAAACCGACTTCAAGGAGTTTTCAAGGATAAATGCGGACAAAGCTTCACGGTCCAAAGGAATCCCGGGGACATACCACTGGTCCGAAGGATCTTCTTTGAGTTCCCCTAAAGCCCCAATCAAAACAGCTTTGATCTTATTCTTACATTGACCGCAACCCGTGCCGGCCTTGGTCGCATTCATCAGCTTGGTTAAGGTATCGTTGCCCTGGGCAATCGCTGTTCTCAGTGTCCCCGCCGAGACCCCTACGCAGTCGCAGACCCGTAAGTCATCCGGCCAGCCGGAGGCATCCATGACCTGTTCACCGGCTTTGGCACCGGGAAACAGAAGGTCGGCACGCCGTTCCGGCAGGGGAATCTTCGCCGTGTAGTGCAAACTCACGGCGTCGGCGTTGAGGTCTTCACCGATCAAAGTTGCGCCCACTAATTTTTCTTTTCGGGAAATCAGGCGCTTGTAGACCAAGGCTTTAGGATCCTGAAACAACACCACCTCATCCTCTTCGGCGGGGTTAAGAACCCCCATAGAGATGACGGGAATATCACTTTTCAGACGTGTGGGGGGTAAATCCGAGGGAACATAAGCCGCTGGTTCACCGGCCAGCACCGAAGCCAAAACTCTGGCCTGCTCATAGACGGGAGCCACCAGACCCCAGGTTTTTCCTTCAAACTCTAAACACTCCCCTACGGCATAGACGTCCGGATCGTTGGTCTGCAACTGAGCGTTCACCACGATCCCTTTGTTGGTCGTTAAATCCGAAGCTTTGGCCAAAATCGTATCGGGACGTACCCCTGTCGAAAAAAGCACCGCCTCGGTTTCAACCCGCTGTCCGTCTTTAAAAACAGCTTCGTGGACCCCTTCGGTAGACCCTAAGAGCTCGGTGATGTAGGTACCCACCACAAAGCGCATGCCTTTTTGTTCCAGGGTTTTCTGAAGGTACCCAGCCGCTTCGGGGGCCAGTTGAGTTTCCATCAGGGATTTCATGAGGTGTGAAACGGTAACACGCTTGCCCAAGGATTTGAGGATCAAAGCCAGCTCTAGGCCTAACAGCCCTCCGCCGACTACCATCACTTCGGTTTTGCCTTTTAGCCACGCGGTGACGCGTGCCACGTCGTCGAGGTTTCGCAACACCCCCACTCCGCCCAAGTCTAAACCTGGTATTTGAGGAACAAACGGCCGACTGCCCGTGGCAATCACACAAGCGTCATAAGGCAGGCGTTTTCCATCTGACAACAGAACTTCATGGCGTTCCCTGTCCACCCGTTCAGCGCGAACACCCAACAGAGGGGTCACCCCATGGTTCCGGTACCAGGTTTCATCGTTGAGGAAGAACTCCTCAACATCGTCACGCAACAATTTATATAAGAGTTTAATCCGGTTATAGTTCCCCACCGGTTCATCGCCAACGATGGTGAGGTCCCAGTCGGTTGTCCGAGCTAGGACCTCTTCTGCGAATTTACCGCCGGCCATGCCGGAACCAATAATGACAAGCCTTTTCTTCATGGTAACCTCGTTTGTTTCAGGCTAAACCACTCGAAAAGACTTGGCAACTACTATTATCTACTTAGTCAGGTTAAACCGTCACCCAGGTGACACGAATCTCCTGCCATTCACCAGCTTCAAACTTTTTCAAAGCCGGTCCGGCAATGGAGAGCTTTCCTTCGACCGTGCCAGCAACTTTCTCGCGAGTCCCATCTTTCGCGACAAATTCGAGGCTGGGATTACTTCCCGGTGTTAACACAAACGAGGTTCGGCGATACTGAAAACGAATCTCGCCCCGCAGTTCTAGGCCTTCCAATAAGGCCGGCTCGATCATTAAGCGGCCCTCTTTCCATCTCAAGCCCAATTCACCCCATCGGGTCAGGACTTCTTCTTTGACTTGGCCTGTCATACCGGGTTGTTGAGCCCCCGCCATCGACGGTGTATGGGAATACGGGTCGAAGGGGAACGCCCCATAGTCTTGAACGGTTTTGCGGTAGCCCAAACCATTGCGGATGTTTTGATAAGCCTGCTTCCAGAAAGCAACATCTTTTTGCTGATCCCAAGCATTCCAAAAATTCTCTTGGACGGCGAGGAGGAGTTTGGACACCATGTGCCAGTACACACACCCCAAACCTTCGTAGCCGAACATCGTTCCCGAACGACCTGTAAATTCTTTGTGTTTGAACACCAGTTCATAGCGATCGCCCAGACGCTTTCCTTCGGCTTCGACTAAAGGGGCCCAGGTCTTATCAGTAGCCAGTTTAGTCAACAGGGCCTCAAGGTCTTCTCGGTTCGCCAAATCTGGTCCAAAGCGGAGGGTCCCATCCGGATCTTTTTGAATGAGGTCTTCACGGCGATCCTGAACGGCTTTTTGGACCAAGGCCATGCTGGCCGTTTCGTTATCTAAGCGATTTTTCTCCCAGAAAGCAGGCAAGGCACGGTCCGGATACAGCAGATAGGTATTTTTCGAGGGGTCGTAAAGGGGACTTTTCGCCAAGGTTTGCACCAGTTCTTGAGCTTGCTCAAGGCTAAGGAATCCGCTGGAGAGGATGGCAACTTGTCCTTCGAGCATGGGGTAGAGTTCTGACAATTCCACGCGTCCTGGTTGCAAATCTACCAAGTTGTAAGACTGCCACAAGCCATCTTTGCGCTTTAAAACCCCAAGGCTGGCGTCCACCGCGGCAAGAGCTGTCGTGACAAACTCCTTCACTTCCGAAGCGCTTAGGACTTCTGTGGACGTTTGATCGCTGTAGACCGACTTTCTCCAGGTTTCTGCCGCCAAGCCCAAATCGCGGACAACCTTGTAACGGTGTACGCTGTCTTGAACCTTTTGGGCAGCCTCGCTCAACAGGGGGAGCTGGGCTTTCAGGAACGCCCGAGTGGAGGAACTTGCGGTAAAGTCACCCGCTTTGGCGGCAAAAGCTCCTAAGAAGACCAAGAAACGGCGCAAATAGGCCAAACTGACCACCGAGACCCCATAACCCACCAAGGCGTTATTCGCATCGTTCCATTCCGGACGTTGTGTGTTCAGCCAAAGGCCACAACCAGGTATCAGGTTGGCGGTTTTGACGAGGACATCTATGAAAATCTTGTCCGCCATCGTCGTCAAAAGCGGCTGTCCATGGGCATCTGTCACCAAGCGCCCATCAAAGCCGATGGCCTTCACACGAGACATCGCCTTATCATGGGCGGCTTCATCAAACGAGACCGTCTTTTTCGGGTGCGCATAGGTGTCTTCAAAACCGGCCAAGCGGTAAGGGACATCTGCGGTGGCAAAAATCGACTTGTTCCATAGAGATTCCAACAAGCCGGGTCGGGAAGCTTGGGCCAATTCTAAGAATTTCAGCAGGTAAATCAGTTGGTGATCTCCCCAATACCCGATATTGCTCCACGGATTATCGTGTTCGACCACTTCCCAATCCACACCTGAG
>JAJXVP010000323.1 GCA_021782055.1 bacterium
TCTCCGTCGGGAAAAGTTTACGCTCACAGAAAAAACGATCGGCGTAAAAGAAAGGATAATTAGTAAAAGCCGAAAGGGGAGCCGTAACCCCGTAAGATTATCGCGAGCTTGTTAAAAAATTCACAGGTTGGCAAACCTAGCCGACAAGCGCCTTGCGATGTTCAAGACTCGGTCAGAGCAGAATCTAGGCTATAGCCCCATCAGGCAGGCTGAGTCTCGTGGTTTTACGCCCTTGACAGGTATTCGAAGCGAAAGAAATTGTACACCAATTTTATTAAGCCAACACTGAATCCCGTCCGGCTTTGTCCGATTGTTCTCAAATACATCCTGTTCATCGAGTTCTCCATAAACACAAAAAGGTGCATCATCCTTTCCCTCGCTTTTCGTGGGTATTTCTGACGCTTTTTTTGTCCATACCAGGACGCTCTTTGCGGGTACTTTCAGGTTACGACGAACAAATCGAGATTATCGACAAAGATTTCGTCGATTCGGTAATGAATATCAGTGTAACTTTTTTTATTCATTTACTCCTCATGAATTTCTTTTTGAACCTACCATGAGGTCCAATTTACATGGGGATGGCAAGAAAGACTATTTCACTTCGAGGGCTATTTCATCTCACTGAACTTGATCGCTGCCTCCCTCAGAAAATCGACCTTTCTAAGGCTGATTTAAACTGCGTTATGGGTGGCGCGAGCCTTGCTTTTTGCAAGGGTCGTGATACCCAAATAAGTCAGGTGATTGATGTTAGGTTCTTCCACACTTGCCACAAAGGGGGGCCTTTTATTGTAATAATTAATACGAAGTCAGTATCCGTTCTATTTCCAATCTTCCAGTTGAAGGCCTGGGATTCTGCGGAACTCGTCCGTATTGTTGGTTATCAACACGAGGTTCCGTGTCATCGCCTGGGCCGCAATCAGCATGTCATAGGGACCAATCAGGTCGCCGCGACGCTTCAAGTCCGACCGTAGCTTGCCGAAGGCTTCAGCGTCGTTATCATCGAAATAAAGAATTTCAAACGGAGCAAGAAACTCGGTGAGCGAAACTCGATTCTTTTCGATTTTCTGACTACTGTAAACACCAAACTGCAGTTCAGCCACCGAAACACTCGAAAGGTAAACTCCTTCATCAATCGCGAGCTTGAGTCTGTTCAGAACATGCTCAGGCTTTCTATTCTTGATGAAGATGCAGGTATTTGTATCCAACAAATACATCAGAGTTCCTCCCGCTCCTGCATCGGTGGTTGCTGCCTCCCATCTGCCATGAAGTCGTCAGTAAATCCGTTCAATCCTTCGAGGAAAGTTTCCCAAACACTGTCTTTGGGGAAAAGAATGACGGAATTCCCAACCTTCTGAATGAAAACGTCAGTTCCTTTGAAGTTGAACTCTTTGGGCAACCGAACAGCTTGGCTACGCCCGTTAACGAATAGTTTGGCGGTTTGCATCGTTGAGGCCTCCGCAAGCAAGTATACATCAAGATATATACCGAGTCAAACAGCCCTCAGAAGTCCGGTTTCATTTCGCCGGCGCGGAGCGTCAACCTAACACCTGCTTGTTCTTCGAAATATTTCACATTCGCGAATTTCCTGGGTACCCATTGTCAAATGCAACGCTCTGTAATGGATTGATCACAGGGCGTAATTTTCAATTTCTAGTAATGATATTGCCGTGGGAATCCTTGAACTTTCCAGAAATAATCATGATTAAATCAATCAGAGCCCAAATCCCGAAACCTCCAAGCGTTAAAATCATGAGTATCGCCGTTCCAATTTTTCCTGTATAGAATCTGTGCCCACCTACAACCCCTAGAAACAAGCAAAGAAGTAATGCTGCCAACCAGTTGGCTGAAACATCACCGCTTCCACCCGCCTGCTTCTGACGCACGCCACACTTTGGACAAATCTCTGCTTCCTTCTTTATGACAGCACCGCACGATCTGCAAAATGCTTCATCTGCTGCTTTTTCTCGTCCATCACTCATAAAGTACCTCCAAAAAAATTCCAAAGAACGCAACGCTTCCTTAGTTTTTCCTATATTACCAACAAAATCGTTCTAAATATTACATTGACTGCTGAAGATGTAGTTCAGCAAACTCTTGTACATATCTGGCTATTTATGAGAAAAAATCACTTTTTTAAGTCTAGGTATCAAATTCTACGTGTCAAGAAAAAATATTTTCGTAGCTATTGCAATTGGCTCATGGTAGCGGCAAGCCGGGGATTCGTGATGATTTCCGGGTTTTTTGTACCCAGCGGCTCGACCTGTAGAAATCGGGTGCTGTGGCGAGTCCCACGATCCCGAGATCAGGCAGAAAGCTAGAAGACCGGGGAAAAAAGCGCAAGAGGCTACAGTTGATACCGGACTCAAACAAAAAGGGCTCCGCTCGTCTCGGGGCGATTCACCTTCCAAGCCGGGTGCAGGCGTTTTAAGCTTTCTAGTGTTTCATAATCAAGGGCCATGCGCCATCATAGCCGCGGTAAACCCTTGGCGGAACCTGAAACAAAATACTTGCCCCAAAAGAGGGATTCCCCTAGAATGATTCTTGCGCTAAGCCAATCTTGCTTAGAGTGCCGCGCACAACGAGTGTGATGTGAAAAAAAGGTGAAAAAATGGCCAAATTTGTCTGCACGTCCTGTGGGTCGCTAGCCCCTGGTGAAAACGCTCCCGCCCGCTGTCCTAGTTGCGGCGAGAGTGGCAAGTACCGTTCCACCGAGCTAGAACCAACCACCTTAGAAGAAGTACGGGGCCGTGCTCGGGATAAGCTAAAAAATATTTGTGCCGTTTACCCCATTTGTGACGGGGCCCCCGACAGGATTTGTCAAAAAGAGAACTATGGCAAAGCGATCGGTATGGGGGGGATTGGCTTAGGCCGAAGCTTTCGAAACAACTATTTGGCTCTTGAAGCCGTTCACCTCAAAACACGTCTGGTGGGCGCTAGCTTTGAGCCCGATACCACCTTTACCTTTGGAGGCTTAACGCTGGCTATGCCGATTTTTGGCGCGTCGACCAGCGGGATGAGTCAATACAATGGGGCCATCACCGAATTGGATTTTTGCCGAGCGACCATCCAAGGGTGTTTAGCCGCAGGCAGTCTGAGCTGGCGGGGTGATACGGCGTTCTACCGTTTGGACAGCCACCCCGGGATCGAGTCGATTGAAGAAGCACAGGGTCAGGGTGTGCCGATTTTTAAACCCCGTAAGCAAGAGGATCTTAAGCAGTTGATCGCCCGAGCCGAAGCGGCGGGTGCCCCCGCCGTGGGCCTTGACCTTGACGGTGCCGGGTCAACCAATTTTGCCCGGGCCGGCCAGCCGGTGTACCGCAAAACTCCCCAAGAGCTGCAAGAGTTGGTTAAATCGACCCGTCTGCCCTTTATTGCCAAAGGCGTGATGGACCCTGACGATGCTC
>JAJXVP010000324.1 GCA_021782055.1 bacterium
ACCATAAAGGGCCGCCCTTTTCATGTCAAAAGCGGAACTCGGAAACCGATGATTTCCGGAACTTTATCACCGGTGATAACACTATGGTGAATCAGCCCAGCATTAATCGGTCTGGCCCAAAGAGCTTGTTCCAGAGCATCCAGCGTTAGATCTGCCGTCATCCGTGTCGAGACCCTCAATCCAACAATTGCCTTAGAGCAGGCGTCAATAACATAAGTAAAGTCGGCAACCCATAGCTGATTCGGGGCCGTCGCATGAAAATCTCTCTGGACCAAGTTCTCAGGAGTCGGGCAGTTAGGGTCCGAGAAAGTTGTTCGAATCGTTTTACACCCTCTTGTCGAGCCTTTAATGCCCATTTCTCGCATCAAACGCTCAATTCGACCCCGTCCAACCGTTTGACCTTTTCTTTGAAGCTGCTTCCATACCTTACGAGGGCCATAGACTTGAAAGTTCTATGTCCCGTCGTCGTCTTCGCGATAGACGCGTCGGATCGGCCTGGGTTGCTTTGACTTCATGGTACGTGGATGGAGCAATCTGTAGATTTTTGCAGATTGGTTCGACTCCCCAACTGTCCCTGTGCTCATCAATGAAATGAACCATCATTTCTGTTGGCGGTCTGCCGTCGCCTTGGCAAAAAACGCCGAGGCTGCCTTCAGAATCTCATTCGTTCGACGGAGCTCGCGAACCTCCCGCTGAAGACGCTTTAGTTCTTCGCGTTCGTCTGTATTTAGTCCAGCCCTCTCGCCACGGTTCATTTCATCCTGCTGATCCCAAGCTCGCAAAGTCTCCGGTGAGCAGCCAATTTTCTCGGCTATCGACCTTATCGCCACCCATTGCGATGGATAATCCTTGACCTGTTCCTGAACCAGCCTAACAGCTCGTTCCCGTACTTCTGGTGAATACCTGTTTGCTTTTCCCATGACCTCATCCTCTCAGATTTTTAGGTCTCCGGCAAACCCGGGGCGATTCACTTCCCTTACGTAGAGGAAGAGCTCACCTTAACGTAATAAAAACCTTAAGCTTTTTGAGGAATCCACTTTTCCGAAGCTAAGTATTCCGCGGTCAGAACAGCCCCACCCGCGGCACCGCGAATGGTGTTGTGGCTGAGGGCAACAAAGCGATAATCGAACAGCGAGTCGCTGCGCAAGCGCCCGATGCTGATGGCCATTCCGTTTCCGGCTTCACGGTCAAGTTTGGTCTGAGGGCGATCATCCTCTTGAAAGTAATGAAGGAAGGGACGGGGGGCACTGGGCAGGTTGAGACGTTGGGCTAAACCTTCATAGGTGGCCCAACGGTCTAAGATTTCAGCAAAGGCCGGTTTATTGCGAAACGATACGCTGACAGCGGCCATGTGACCATCTGAGGCCGGAACCCGCAAGCACTGCGCCGAAATCACCGGGGTTTGTGCGGGGACAATAACGCCGTTTTGGACTGTTCCCCAAATCTTCATGGGTTCTTTTTCACTTTTTTCTTCTTCACCCTTAATAAAAGGGATGACGTTATCGACCATTTCGGGCCAGGTGGAGAAGGTTTTGCCGGCACCCGAAAGGGCTTGGTAGGTGCAGACTGAAACCTTTTGGATTCCAAAATCCTTGAGGGCGTGCAGGGCAGGGACATAGCTTTGAATTGAGCAGTTAGGCTTGGCGGTAACAAAACCCACTTTGGTTCCCAAGCGTTGGCGCTGGGTTTCGATGACGTAGGCGTGTTCAGGGTTGATCTCGGGGATGATCATCGGGACGTCGTTAGCCATACGCAGGGCCGAATTGTTAGACACAACTGGCGTTTCGGCGCGAGCATAGGTCTCTTCGAGGGCGATGATTTCGTCTTTGGGCATGTCGACCGCGCAAAAAATGAAGTCAACCAAGCTAGAAACGGTGTTAACCTCAGCAGCCGAGAGAACTTTCATCTCGGCATACTTAGCCGGGAGCGGGGTAGTCATCGCCCAGCGTCCCTGAACGGCTTCACGGTAGGCTTTTCCTGCGGAGGCGGAACTTGCGGCCAGGACGGTGACCTCAAACCAAGGATGGTTTTCAAGAAGAGTGAGAAAGCGCTGCCCCACCATACCGGTGGCTCCCACGATTCCTACTTTCCATTTTTGACGGCTCATGGCGTCCTCCCTCTTAAGAATCCCATAATAAAAAAAAATTGAGTTTTTGAAAAGACTGCTAAAATCTGAGAATTTCCCGAAAAACCGACCACAGGGCTCAGTTTTTTTAGCAAACTTCCGAAACTCGTAAAGAAGGAGTCGAACATGGACGACAGATTCCACCGTTTGAATGACCTCAAGACTCTGATGGAACTGCAACGAGACGGTATGCAGGACTTTCAAGAGACTCAGCTTCGGGTCCGGCAAGCCCTGTTGGACCGCAGTTGGCCAGACCTTGATAAAGCGCTTCACTCCTTAGAATTCAAAGCTGAGGGCTTAAAATGCTTAGAAGAACGACGACATGCCGCTTGGTTGGCGTTAGGGGAGCTTTTAGGGTTGGAACACCCCTCTTTTTATCGTGTCCTCGCTGACCTTGAGCAACCATGGAAAGAAGATTTGGCTGAATTACATCGCGCCTTAAAAATCAAAGCTATTGAAATGAAAGGACTGTCAGAAGGTCTCAATTCGTACGTCCAGACCGCACAAAGCCTTATCAAAGCTGTGGTACGGCAGGCTGACCCAGCCCAACGAGGGCCAATTTACGCCAAAAATGGTTCCTTAAAGCATACACGGTCACGTCCCATGGTTTTGGATAAGCGACTTTAGGAGTGCTGTATGAGTTCAACATTTTCGGGAATTGAATTAGGAAAACGCGCCCTCATCGCTAATACCGAGGCCATGCAGACGGTTGGGCACAACTTAGCCAACGTGAACACCGAAGGGTACTCGCGCCAAAGGGTAGAGTTCAACGAAATGGATCCTTTAGATGATCCGGCCTTGAACCGAACAGAAAGACCTGGTCAAGTGGGCCAAGGTGTTGTCGTCGCCGAAGTTGTACGGGTGCGTGACGAGTTGCTCGATAAACAAATTGTGTCTCAGTCGGGCTCTGAAGGGTACTGGAAAACACGAAGCCAGTACTTGAGCTTTCTTGAAAAAGCGCAAAACGAACCGACAGATGTTTCTGTGCGTCACAGACTCGATATGTTCTGGAGTTCCTGGCAGGATTTGTCTCAGCACCCTGAACAAATGGCCATGCGAAAAGCAGTTTTAGAGCGAGGCCAGGGCTTAGTCGACTCCATTCACCAGCAGTATAAAAGCTTGAAGCACATCGCTGTGATGATCAACGATGATGTTCAAGGAACTGTCACTCAGGTCAACGATTATTTAAAACAAATTGCCAAACTCAATGTCCAAATCGAAAAGGTTCAGGCTCAAGGGGATCATCCGAACGATTTACTAGACCGTCGGG